>NZ_PNOR01000022.1 GCF_002869765.1 Deinococcus planocerae
CCCGCTCGGGGCGCCCGGCCCCCGCGTCCGCGGCGAGGGCGGCCTGCGCGGCGCCGCCCAGCCCGAACTCGCGCCCCAGGAGCCGGACCTGCGCGGCGCTGCCCCCGGGAGCCTCCGCGAGGAGGGTGAGGGTCTGGTCGGAGAGGGCTTTGCGCATCAGGCCGCGGGCGAGCAGGACCTGGGCCTGCAACTCGGCGGGGGTGCGGGCCAGGGCGCCCCGGGCGCGGCCCAGGGTGTCTTGCAGCCCGCCCGCGAGCTGGCGGTTACGCAGGGTGGGCGCGAGCTGAGCGTAGGCCGTGTCCGCGCGGTCGAGCTGGCCCAGGGCGCGCTCGGCGCTGGCGGGCCGCACCTGCGAGGCGGCGTCCAGGCTCTGTGCGAGGGTGCGGTAGGCCCCGAGGTCCTGGGCGCCCGCCGGGCCCGCCGCGAGGGCGGTGAGGAGGGCGAGGGTTCCGGCGACGTGGCGCAGGGAACGGGGCTGAGGGGAATGGGGTTGGGGGGAACGCGGTGGGCAACTGTTCACGGGGCCTCCCGGAGGTGCTGCAATTCGGCGAGCAGTCGCCCGACGTTGACCTGCGGCCCGGCCACGACCGCCACGCAGTGGCCGCCCAGGGGCCGCATACAGACCGTGCGCCCGCCGAGGTCGGCGGACATCAGCCGCAGGGCGCGTTTCTGGAAGAGCAGGGCGGTCGCCGCGATCACGCCCCCCAGGTTCGCCGCGCCGGAGAGCGAGCGCTCGCGCAGCACCTCGCCCGTCGAGCGGCACACGAGCACCCCCTGCACCCCCGCCATCCGGGCGAGGTGCGTGATCAGGGCGTCCTGGTCGGCGGGGTCGTCCAGCGCGTACGTCCGACCGCCGGGGGGCGTGGTGTAGTCGGGGTCGTCGAACTCGAAGTCGTCGGCGCTCAGGGAGGGGCCGTCGTCCCAGCGGGTGGGGTCGGCCACCGTGAGCGTCGGCTCGTCCCAGGCGGCGGCGACCGGGGCCCCCTCGGGGGCGGCGGGGGCGGGCGCGCCCTGCCGGGCGAGCTGCTGGGCGAGGGCCCCGAGTTCGGCGCGGGCCTGCGCGGCGGGCAGCACGCCGGAGAGCCTGCCCAGCAGCGGGCCTTCGAGCACGCGCCGCATGTCCCGGGCGCTGACCCCCTCGGGGGCGAGCCCCTGCTCGCGCAGCGCCGCCCGCAGCATCGTCTCGGCGGCCCGCTCGGACACGATGCCGGACAGGGTGCGCACAGTCAGGTTGTACACGGCATTCGTCATGGCAGACCTGAACGGAGTGTAGGGACCACCCGCTTACACTTTTCTCTCACCGCCCCGGGACCTGTCCCGGGGCCTGACATTGCCCCCATGCCGCCGACCGACTACCGCGTCCGGGCCGAGGTGGACCCCGCCGCCCTGGGCCGCCTGCGGGGGGCCGCGTGGGGAGAACCGGGCGACGGGAGGGGGTGGCCCGCCGTCCTCGCCCGCAGCCTGACCTGGGTGACGGCGCACGAGGGCGGGAGGCTCGTCGGCTTCGTGAACGTCGCCTGGGATGGGGGCGTCCACGCCTTTCTCCTCGACACGACCGTTCACCCGGACGCGCGGCGGCGCGGCGTCGGCACGCGGTTCGTGAGGACGGCGGCGGACGCGGCGCGGGCGGGCGGGGCGCACTGGCTCCACGTGGACTTCGGGCCCCACCTGGCGGCCTTTTACGCGGGCTGCGGCTTCTCTCCCACGGCGGCGGGGCTCTTGCGGCTGCGGTGACGTGTCCCGGCCCCGCCCGCCTATCATCGCTGCCATGACCTCTTCCCCCTCCACCCCGCCCGTGGGCAACCGGCACGGCGGGCCGCGCGACAAGGGCCGCGAGGTGCAGGCGATGTTCGCCTCCATCGCCCCCCGCTACGACCTCCTCAACCGCGTGCTCAGCCTCGGCGTGGACCGCGGCTGGCGGCGTGAGGCGGCCCGCGAGGCGCTCGGCCTGAGCCCTCGGCGCCTCCTCGACGTGGCGACGGGGACGGCGGACTTCGCCCTCGAACTCAAGGTGCGGGCACCGGAGGCCGAGGTCGTCGGGAGCGACTTCGTGCCGCAGATGCTGGAGATCGGGCGCGCGAAGGCACGGGCGCGGGGGCTCACGATCGGGCTGGAGGAGGGCGACGCCCTGAACCTCCCCTACCCGGACGGCAGCTTCGACGCGGTGACCTGCGCCTTCGGCTTCCGCAACTTCGCCGACTACGGGCAAGGCCTCGCCGAGATGTGGCGGGTCCTCGCCCCGGGGGGCCGCCTCGTCCTGCTGGAATTCCCGCCGCCCCGCCCCGGCCTCTTCGGCTCGGCCTTCCGCGTCTATTTTCGCCACGTCCTGCCGCGCGTCGGGGCGCTGATCAGCGGCAACGCGGGCGCGTACACCTACCTCCCCGAGAGTGTGCTCGCCTTCCCCGACCCCGAACGGCTGGCGGGGCTGATGCACGCCACGGGCTTCCGCACCCGTTACCGCCTGCTGACCTTCGGCATCGCGGCCATCCACGTCGGGGACAAGGGCTGACCCGGGGGTGGGAGGGAGTTCCTCCCCGCCATTCGGGTTGCCGCGAAGTCCGGGTTTTAGACGCCCGCGCCTGTGCGACCGCACCGCCCCTTGTGTTTTACAGAATTACAAAATATTGTAAGACATGCGCAAGCTCCCTCTGCTGGCCCTGGTCCTCCTCCCCGGGTGTGCCCGCGCGCAGGGAGGCGACCCCCTGGCCCCGCTGCTGGAGTTCGCCCGCAGGCAGCCGGGGGACGTGGCCGTGGTGACCTACGCCGTTCGCGCGGACGGCGCGCCCGACCCGGCCCGGCACCGGCTCGCGTGGAACGCGGAGCGGCCCATGCCGCTCGCCAGCACGCGCAAGGTCGTGCTGCTCGCCGCCTACGCGCGGGCGGTGGAGGCCGGGCGGCTGGACCCGGGGGCGCCCGTGCGCCTCTCGGAGTGGGAGGCGTACTACGTCCCCGGCATCGACGGCGGCGCCCACCCGGCGAGCCTGAAGGCGCTGGGCATCCCCGCCGACGCGCACGGGCGGGCGCGGGACGGCTCACGGACGGTGCCCCTCGACACCCTCGCCCGTTTCATGATCGAGACGAGCGACAATGCCGCCGCCGACCTGATCCTCTCGCGGCTGGGACCGGGGGCCATTCCGGGGACGGCTCGCGCGCTGGGGCTGAGCGGGCAGGAGGACTTCGGACCGATTCTCGGCATGGTCGGCCACTGGGCCGCGCCGGACGCCCTGAACGTCTACGCGGGGCAACCCCTGGCGACCCGGGTCGCGCGGGACTGGGCGAAGGCGAACGACCTGAGCCGGGACGCGCAGGCGCGCGGGGACCTGACCCGCCTGCCGACGTGGCCCTCCGCCGCCGAGCAGGCGAGGCTGGCCGACGCGACCGACCCGCGCGGTACCGCGAACGACTCCGCGGGGCTGATGGCGCGCGTGCTGACGGGAACGGGCCTGGGCAAGACCGAGTTGGAGGTCATGCGGCGCCACCTGGGCTGGCCGCTGCGCGTGAATCCGGACAACGCGCAGGCGTTCACGGCCCTGTACGCCAAGGGGGGGAGCCTGACGGGCGTGCTCACCAATACCTTTGCCTTCGCGCCCAAGGTGGGCCCGCGGGCCGGGGAGCGGCTCGTCGTCAGCGTGTTCCTGCGCCGCATTCCGCCGAACGAGGCGGGCCGGCTGACGCAGAGCCTCGAAGGGGCCATGCTCTCGGTCGCCCTCCTCCCGGGCGAGGCGCGGCGCCTGCTCGGTGCCCTGCGGAGCCGGTAAACTCATCCCGGTGAACGACGCCCCCGACCTCGAAGCCCGCCTGCGCGCCCTGGAGGAGCGGGTGCGGGCGTTGGAGGCCGGGCGAGAAGGGTCCGCCGCGCCGCCCACCGCAGCCCAGGACTTCTGGGCGCTCGATACCCTGACGGGCCGGTATCCGCAGGGGGCGGTGCTCTTCTCCGGTCACGTCGAGTTGCCCACGGGCGAGCGGTACGGCTGGCAGGAGACGGCGCTCGCCCCCGATCTCCTCGCCGCCGACTGGGGGGAGGCCGCGCCCGCCCTCGCCGCCCTGGGCCATCCCCTGCGGCTCGCGCTGCTGCGCGCCGTCTTGCACGGGCAGCGCACCACGGCGGACCTCCAGGCCCAGCCGGACCTCGCCGGGGCCGGGAAGCTCTACCACCACCTGCGCGAGTTGCAGGCCGCCGGGTGGCTGACCCCGCAGGGCCGGGGCCGCTACGGGGTGCCCGGCGCCCGCGTCGTGCCCCTGCTGGCGATCCTGCGTGCCACCGGGCCGTTGCTCGCCGCCCCACCTCCCGACGGGCCGGGCGCATAGGTTTGACGGCGGCTGTCTTCCGCGATACCTTAGTTCCATCACCGCCAGAAAGGCGGCTTTTTTATTGCCCTGTTGCCGGAGTGCGCGCGGCGCGCCGGGCGTCCAGCAGCGCGAGCAGGGCCTTTCCCGCCTCGTCCCGGCGGGTGTGGAAATTCTGGGGGCTGGGGTGGGGGCAGGCGAAGGTGGGAAGAGGAGAGCCGACGTGCGGCCACGCCGATTGCGCGTGCCGACCGACGAGCACCACCGCCCGCAACTCCGGCAGCAGGGAGAGCAGGTGCCGGGTGAGCGGCGCGGCCTCGGCGTACTGGGCACGCACCGGGGCGACGACCCCGCCCGCGCTCATCTGCCAGGGCACGGCGTTCCACACGGCGACCTGCCTGCGCGGCAAGCCCGCCAGATGCAGGAGGCAGGTCAGATTCTCGGCGGTCGCGTTCGGGTTGTCGAGCGAGACGAAGCCCGTGAGACTCGCCGTGGGGCCGGGCGATTCGAGCAGCAGCAGGACCCGTGCCCCCACCCCGCCGTCCGCCGGGTCGAGGGAGGGAGTCCACCGCTCGGCACTGAGAACGTCCACCCAGCCGTTCAGCGGCGCGACGTGGGGGGCGAGGCGTTGATCCAGACGCGCCCGCAACACGTCGGGAAAGCCGAGACTTCGGGTCTGCACGGGTTCCTTCTACCACCGGGCTGCAAGATTTGACACCGCCTGCATACCGCGCTATCTTTTTTCTATCCCCGCCCGAGAGGCGGATTTTTTATTGCTCACTTCACTGCCTGCCGTCACGCCGACCCGCCGCGGCCCTTGGCAGCCTTCCAGGTGCCGCCGTAGCGGTATTCGGGATTGTCCTCGGCCTCGGTGCGGCGGCAGGGCGGACACAGGAAGACCCAGCCTTCCTCCTCGCGGCGCACCACGCGGTACATGACGGGCGAGGGCTGGCCGCAGCGGGCACACGCCTTCTCTCGCTGCCTGTGGGGTTCGGCGGGCATAGGGGTGAGTGTAGGGGCCGCCCCGCGCCCCGCTGTGAGCCCCGGCTTTCGGTCTTCCTGCGGGATTTGGCGGGGAGTCTCGCCTCCAGCCATGGGATGCCGCACTCTTCAGGGGGACGGCCCTTGCCTCCCTGGCCTGCCACTGCTCCGGCGCCGTCCTAGCCCTCCAGCGTCGTCAGGTCGCCGGGGTCCTGACCGAGGGCCTGGGCCCGCAGAAGGCGCCGCATGATCTTGCCGCTGCGGGTCTTCGGGAGGCTGGGGACCACATGCACGGCCCCCGGCGCGGCGATGGGCCCGAGTTCGCGCCGGACGTGCTCGGTGATGCTCGCGCACAGCCCGGGGCTGTCCTCGTGCCCGGCCCGCAGGATGACGTGCGCGACGATGCTCTCGCCCTTCAGCTCGTCGGGGACGCCGATCACCGCCGCCTCCGCCACGGCGGGGTGGGACACCAGCGCGTCCTCCACGTCCGCCGAGCCGATGCGGTGTCCCGCCACGCTGAGCACGTCGTCCGCCCTCCCCAGGATGCTGATGTAGCCGTGCTCGTCCCGCAGGGCGAGGTCGCCGCTGAGATACCCGGCGGGGTTGGCGTTCCACAGCGAGGCGTACTTCTCGGGGTTCCCGTGCAGCCCGCGCAACATGGAGGGAAAGGGGCGGCGGATCACCAGGTGTCCCTGCGTGCCGTCCGGCACGGGCTGCCCGTCCTCGTCCACCACGTCGGCCTCCACGCCCGCCAGGGGCCTCCCCGCGTAGCCGGGGCGGGCGGGCCAGCGCGGGTGGGTGCCCAGCGTCGGGCCGCCGAGTTCGGTCTGCCACCAGTTGTCGATCACGACCCCGTGCGCGCCCTCTCCCAGCCCGCCGCCGACCTGCTCCTGTGCCCAGCGCCACGCCTCCGGGTTCAGCGGCTCGCCCGCGCAGGCGATCACCCGCAGCGAGGAGAGGTCGTAGGGCTTGAGCACCCCTTCTCCCAGCTTCATGAACAGGCGCAGGGCGGTCGGCGCGGTGAAGAGCACGTCCACCCCGTAGCGCTCGACCGTGCGCCACAGCACGCCGGGGTCGGGGAAGTCGGGCGCCCCCTCGCGGAAGAGGACCGTCGCCCCCGCCACGAGCGGCCCATAGACGATGTAGCTGTGCCCGACCACCCAGCCGATGTCGCTCGTGCACATGAACACGTCGCCGGGGTGCACGTCGAAAAGAGCCCTCAGGTGGTACGCCACGCCCACCATGTACCCGCCGTGCGCGTGGACGACACCCTTGGGTTTGCCGGTGCTGCCGCTCGTGTACAGCACGAAGAGGGGATGCTCGGCGGGCACCGGGACGGCGGGCGCCCGACCGTGGGTGAAAAGGGATTCCCACGCCACCGTCCGCACGTCGTGTTCGCGCGAGAAGGTCTTGATGCGCTCCCACAGCACCAGATGCTCGACCCCCGCCAGATCGGCCACGGCCTCGGCGGCGATGGCGTAGAGGTCCACGAGCTTGCCCCGGCGGTGGCCCACGTCGGCGGTGATCACGACCCGCGCCCCGGCATCCGTGATGCGGTCCCGCAGCGCACCCACGCCCAGCCCCGCGTACACGACGCTGTGGACGGCCCCGATCCGCGCGCAGGCGAGCATGGCGACGCAGCCTTCCGGTGTCAGCGGCATGTAGATCACCACCCGGTCACCCACCCCGACGCCGAGAGAACGCAGCCCCGCCGCCGCCCGCTCGACCCGCTCGTGCAGCATCCCGTAGGTGAGGACCTGCGCCTCCTCGGTCTCCGAGACCCAGACGAGGGCCGCCCGCGTCCGCGCCTCTCCCCGCGCGTGGCGGTCGAGGGCATTCAGGGTGATGTTCGTCTCGCCGTCCGTGAACCACCCGTGCTCGGGGTGGTTCCAGGTCAGGCCCGTGGTGGGCTCGCGCGTCCACTCGTAGCCCTGCGCTTCACTCAGCCAGAAGCCGTCGGGGTCCGTGCGGGCGCGGTCAATGTCCGCCTGGGGGTCGTAGCGCAGGCGAGAGAGGACGCTCTGGGGGGTGGGGATGCGGTCGGTCATGGGCGCGTCCTCCTGTGAAGGGTGGGGCGTGGGTTGTGGCTTGAGGCGCAGTGTAAGGCGGGCCCGGCCCTGTCGGCAGCCGTGTCCCCAACGGAGAAACGGCCTCTCTGGAGGGGTCTTTCTACAGAATTCGCCCGCAAAACGTGGTGTCCCGAATGACAAGACAAACTTCAAAAGCCCCTCCCACACGACTTACAGCGTTCCGTTCCGTCTCGGACAAAGCCGAGCTTGTTACGTCAAAAACATAATCCGTGCTAAGATATACGCATGAAGACGGCTCCCATCACCCTGGAATTCGGTACGCAGCGCCTGCCCGCCAGCGCGGACGGGTTGCTGCACGCTGGGGCGGCCCTCTCGACCCTGGGCGTCCCCATGCCTGCCGACTGGACGGCTTTTTCGGAAGAACACGACCTGACCAGCCCCGAGCGCGACTTCGGGGTGGGGCCCGAGGCGACCCTCAGCGCCGCCGAGTTTGCGCAGCTCTCCTTCGCGCTGGGCACCCCCGAGGCGCGGCGCTGGCGCAAGCGGGCGCAGACGCTGCTCGCCCGCGCGCTGACCGGCGACGTGCGGCTGGCCGCCGAGATCGCCGAGCGCAACGCGAACCCCGAGGCCCGGCGCTGGCTCACGGCCCGGCTGGAGAGCACGGAAGCCCGCCGCACCCTGATGAGCACGGTCGCGCGTCACGGCGGCGAGGGCCGCGTCTACGGCCAGCTCGGCTCGATCAGCAACCGCAGCGTGCTGGGCACCGACTCGGCCACCATCCGCCGGGAGCGCGGCGTGCGCCACACCCGCGACGGCCTGCGCAGCGAGGAACTGCTGCGGCTGGCCTACCTCGACACCGCCACCGCCCGCGCCATCGCCGAGCGCGGCGCCCAGGGCAACGAGGCGATCTTGCGCCTGCACGAGGAGGTCGCCCGCCGCGAGCGGCACCTGTGGGACCACCCGATGACGCCCAAGGCAGGCTGAGGCTCGACTGAGAAGAGGCTCCACCACGAGGACGGTGGGGCCTCTTTTTCGTCGCCCCCGCCCCGTGGTCGACTCCTCAGTTGCCCTCAGGGAACTTCCCCTAGAATGCCGCCCGTGTCCGCCATCCTGATCCGCTCCGTGCTGCGCGAGGTGTTGCGGTGGTACGCGGCGGGACTGGCCCTGTTCCTCGTCCTCCAGCTCGCCGACATCCTCAGCACCACGGTGGGCCTGCTCCTCGGCTACGACGCGACCCCGCTGGAGGCGCTGACCGCCTTCGGGGCCTTCGCGCCCACCATCCTCAACCGCGCACTCGTGCTGGCGGTGCCCTTCGCGGTGCTGCTCGCCTTCGGACGGCTTCAGGGCGACAGCGAACTCAAGGCGATGTTCGCGGCGGGCGGGCGTCCCCTGGGGCTGGTGTGGCCGCTCGCGTTGCCCTTCGTGCTGGTGGGGCTGGTCGCGTTCGTGAATGCCGGGTACGTGGTGCCCGCCGGGCTCGACCGCTGGGACCGGGCGTGGTACGGCATCTACGGCACCACCCCGCCGCCCCCCACCCAGGACAACTACCCCTACGCGCCGCCCGGGGCGCTTTTCTACGCGGGCCGGGTCCGCAACGACTCCGGCGGCCCGGTGGCTCAGCTCGACGGCGTGCTCGTGCAGCGCGGCGAGGAGACGGTCACCGCCCAGTCGGGGACCTGGGACACGGCGGGGCGCACCTGGACGGTGACGGACGCCTGGATCACCCGCCCCGGCGAGGACCCCCGGCAGGTCAGGGGGCCCCTCGTCTTCCCGCAGCGCGACACCCTGAGCCCGCCCCAGCCCCCCGCGAACAAGGTCAGCACGCCGAGGCTGCGCGAGCGGCTGGGGTCGGCGAACCTCAGCCCCGCCCAGCGGCGCGACGACACCTTCCAGCTCGCCGCGCGGGTGGCCGATCCCCTGACGCCCGTGGTCTTCGCGCTCGCGGCGGGGGCGCTGGGGCTCCTGATCCGCAACCGGGCGGCGGCCTTCGCGGCGGTGCTCGTCTTCATCGTGGTGTTCTACGTGCTGTGGACGACCGTGCCGCAACTCGCGCGGGCGGGGGCGGTGGCGCCGACTCTCGCGGCGTGGCTGCCCAACCTCGTCTTCTTGCTGTTCGCCGCCCTGAGCGCCTGGAGGCTGCGGTGAGATTTCCCCTGAAGAGGTTCGAGCGCTACGTCCTCGCCGAGATTCTCCCCACGCTCGTCGGGGCGCTCGCCGCCGTGATCGTGCTCGTGCTGCTCAGCCTCCTGGAGGCGGCCATCGCGCCGCTGCTCGCCAAGGGAGCGAACCCGCTGCTCGTCGCGCGGCTCGTGGCCCTCAACGTGCCCGAGGCGGTCGCCACCGCGCTGCCCATCGCCCTGATGTTCGCCACCCTGCTCGCCCTCTCGCGCCTCGCCGCCGACTCGGAGATCAAGGCCGCGCTCGCGGGGGGCGTCCCGGCCTCGCGGCTCTTCCGTCCTGTGCTGCTCCTCGCCGCGGGGGTGACGGTGCTCTCCTTCGCCCTGAGCGAGGTCTTCGTCACCCGCGCCAAGGTGCGCGTGCAGGCCGTGCAGCGCGAGATCGTGCTCGACAATCCCCGGGTGATCGGGTTGGGGGAGACGGGGCCGAGCGGAAGCGGCCTGGTGCTGCGCGACGCCCTGGGCCGGGCGATCAGCGTGGGGCGGGCGCTCCCGGGCGGTGAGCTGCGCGATCTGCGGATCGTGACCATGCAATCGGGCCTTCCCCCCCGCGAGGTGATCACGGCGCGGCGCGGGCGGCTTCTGCCCGGCAGCAACGTCTTGGAGCTGGAGGACGGGCGGCGGGAGACCTTTCAGGACGCGCGGCCCGTCACGGTGCTGACCTTCGCGCGGGGCACCCTGCCCGTGCAGGACGTGCAGGCGAGCTTCGAGGGCGGGAGCGCGGCGCTCGACCCCATCTACCTGCCGATCTCGCAACTGATCGAGCGGACAAGCACCTACCGGGAACAGAGCGTGCGCGCCCCCAAGGACTTCACCGCCCTGCACCGCCGCTTCGCCGAACCGCTCGCCGCGCTGGCGCTGGCCTTCTTCGCCGTGAGCCTCGCCGTGTACACCTTCCGCAGCGGGCTCAATATGGGGCTGGTGTGGGCGCTGCTCCTGAGCTTCGCCTATTACGCCACCTGGAGCGTCTTCCGGGTGATGGGGGAGAACGGGGCCCTGCCGCCGTCCGTGGCCGCCTACGCGCCCGACCTGATCGCGGTGCTGGCGGGGTTGGTGCTGCTGTGGCGGGCGGGGCGGCGGTGAGGAACAGTCAGATAGAGATGCCCAGGACGCGCATCCGTTCCAGGAGGTCGTCGTAGGCGGCCCGCGCTTCCGGAAGCTTCCGCACCAGCCACCGCTCGTCCCTGCACTCGTAGCGAGCCGCTTGGCTGAGCCTTTTCAGGATCACGAAGGCGCTGGCGACCTCGACAAGCGGCGTGGGGACTTCGCGTTGAAGGGTGCGCGGGATACTCTCGTAGTTGAAGTCGGTGTTCTGGTAGCCGGGTCGAACGTCGCTGATGTGTGCCCGGATCACGTGCAGGACGGTGTACGTCATCAGGGTGATTCGCCAGTCGAGCGCATCCTCGGGGAGCCCGTCGAGGATGCGCCTGTTGTGCTGAGCCTGCGCTTCGTGCCTAGCTTTACTGGGCATCTGTCGTCTGGAAGATGAGGTCGTCCACCCATCCCCCGGCGGTGTGGGCGGCGACCATCAATGCTACACCCAGATCACGCTTGGGGAGATACTCGTCGTCCTTGCTCGGATCAATCCGGCACGTCAGAACCAGGCCGCCACCCGGCCCAACCGAGATCGTGAGGTGACGCAGCCCCAGCTCCCGGAGAGCGGGCGCCGCCGCCTTCACCGCGAGGACAGCCGGGAGGGCCTCGCTCTCCAGGACCAGCGCCCGCTGAATGGCCCCCACCGGACTCACCAGATCGAGGGTCACGAACTCGTCTTCCGTTCCCGCCGTCGTCTGCCTCGCTGCCGTCACCCTGCCTCCCATCGCCGCCGATTTCGCCGATCCTGTTCTGAGAGTCTACCCCCGCTCAGGCGGCCTTCCATGCCCGTGTCATGACCCTCCCCCTTCCCCCTCGTCCAGCCCCACGCCGAAGCCCTGGTCGAGCAGGGCCTCGCTGTAGGTGCGGAAGGCGAGCATCGTCTGGGTGCGGGTGATGCCGTCCACCTTTCGGAGGTGCCCCGTCACCACGTCATCGAGGTCCTCGTAGCGGGCGAGGCGCAAGATCGCCACGATGTCCCACTCGCCCGTCACCGAGTACACCTCGCGCACGCTGGGCACGCTCGCCAGCGCCTCGGCGGTTTCCTGAATACGCTGACGCTCGGCCTGGACCATCACGATTGCGGTGACCATGCCCGCATTGTGGACCATCCGGGAGAGGGTCAGCGTGCCCACTTTTCTCCGCCCAGCGCGCCTCCCGACCGGTCGTTCGGGGACGTTCTGCCGCCCGGCGCGGACGTATTCTGGGCGCATGACTGCCCCCGCCCCCACGCCCGCGCAGGTGACGCCGCGCGAGCAATTGCTCAACCGCATCCAGCGCGATATTCCCATCGTGCGGCGCCCCTACCGCGTCATTGCCGAGGAGGTCGGGCTGACGGAGGCCGAGGCGCTCGATATTCTGCGCGAGGTGAAGGCGGAGGGCGTGCTGCGGCAGGTGAGCGCCATCTTCGACACCCGCACGCTGGGGTACAAGTCGAGCCTGGTGGCCGCCGTGCACGACGAGGATCAGCTCGACGCGGGAGCCGAGATCGTCAACGGGCACCCCGGCGTCAGCCACAACTACAAGCGCAACCACAGCTTCAACCTCTGGTACACCATCGCCGTGCCGCCCGAGAGCGACTTGGAGGCGCACGTCCAGAAGCTGCACGAGCTGAGCGGCGCCCGGGTGACCCGGCTGATGCCTACCCTGCACCTCTTCAAGATCGGGGTCGAGTTCGACATGAGCGGCAAGGAGGACTGGAACGCCAAGGCCGCCCCGCAGTACACGAACGCGGACCGCAACATCGGCTATCAGGTGACCGACCTCGACCGCGCCTTCGTGCTGGAGTTCCAGAAGGACCTGCCAGTGACCGAGGAGCCCTACGCGGACGCCTGCGCCGCCCTGGGCCTGAGCATCGACGAGGTGGCCGCCCACGCCCAGAAGATGAAGGAGGCGGGGGCCCTGCGCCGCGTCTCCGCCGTCTTCCGCCACCAGAAGGCGGGCTTCACCTTCAACGCGATGGGCGTGTGGGCCGTGCCGCACGAGGAGGTCGCCGAGACGGGCCGCCGCATGGCCGAGTTCAAGGCGGTCTCGCACTGCTACCTGCGTCCCACCTACCCCGAGTGGCCCTACACGATCTTCACGATGGTCCACGGGCGCAGCAAGGAGGAGGCGTTCGGCAAGATCGCCGCCATCGAGCGTGAGGTCGCCCCCGGCCTCGACCACGCCATCCTGTATTCGACGAAGGAGTACAAGAAGATTCGGCTGGAATTCTACAAGCCCGAGTTCTATCAGTGGGCGAAGGACAATCTGGGGACCGAGGCGTAAGGTCTAGAGGAAGGGGCGGCGCTGGGGCGGAGGCTTCGGCGCCCTTCTTTTTGAAAGTGAAGGGCATGGGGAGGGCGTTGGCGTTCCCCCCTCCCAGCCTCTGCAAGCAGCTCTGCGAGTCTCGCGGTGCGAGCTGTACCAGTCCCCCAGGAGGGGGAACTCGCAGAGCTGTGCAGCAGAGGAGGAAGAACTCAGCTCCCAGAAAAGCGCCCACCCCTTCACGGAAGTGGACGCCACTGTTCTGCTGATCGCTCAAGACCGACCGCCTACAGAATCCCCTTCACCACCTTGACCACGTTCGGCACGCTGAAGCCGAATTTCTCGAACAGCACCTTGGCGGGGGCGGAGGCGCCGAAGCCTTCCATTCCGATCACGGCGCCGTCCGAGCCCGTCCACTCGTACCAGGGCTGCTTGCTGGCGGCCTCGATGGCGACGCGCTTCACGCCAGGGGTCAGCACCGAGTCGCGGTAGCTCGCGTCCTGCTCGCGGAAGACCTCCATGCAGGGCATCGAGACGACGCGGGCGGGGATGCCCTCCCCGCTCAGCGCCTCGGCGGCGTCCAGGGCGAGGCCGACCTCCGAGCCGCTGGCGATCAGGATGACCTGCGCGCCCTCGGCGTCGCGCACCACGTAGGCGCCCTTCCTCACGCCCGCGTGATTTCGGGGCAGCACGGGGAGGTCCTGGCGGGAGAGCGCCAGCGCCGTGGGCCCGGTGCCGTGCTCCAGCGCCATCAGCCACGCGGCGGCGGTCTCGTTCGCGTCGGCGGGGCGGATGACGCGGGCATTGGGTGTGGCGCGCAGCATGGCGAGCTGCTCGATGGGCTGGTGGGTGGGGCCGTCCTCGCCCAGGCCGATGGAGTCGTGCGTCAGGACGTAGGTGACGGGCTGCATCTGGATCGCCGAGAGGCGGAAGGCGGGCTTGAGGTAGTCGGCGAAGACGAGGAAGGTGCCTACCATCGGACGCGGGCCACCGTACAGCGCCAGACCGTTGGCGGCGGCGGCCATGCCGAACTCGCGCACGCCGAAGTAGACGTTGCGGCCCTCATAGTGGCCGGGCAGCAGCTCGCCGCCGTCCTTGATCGTGGTCTTCGTGCTGCCGCTGAGGTCCGCGCTGCCGCCCATCAGGCCGGGCACGACCCCCGCGAGCGCGTTGATGACCTCCCCGCTCGCGTTCCGGGTGGCGATGCCCTTGCCGCCCACCTCGAAGTTGGGGAGGGCGTCAGCGAGGTTCTGGGGCAACTCACGCTTGAGGAGGGCCATCACCTCGGCGGCGAGGTCGGGGTGCGCCTCCCCGTAGCGGTCGAACATGGCCTGCCACTCGGCCTCCTGCCGCGCCCCGCGCTCGGTCGCGTCCATATGGGCGCGCACCTCGTCCGGCACCGTGAAGGGCGGGTAATCCCAGCCCAGGGCCGCCTTCGTCGCCGCCACGCCGTCCGCACCCAGCGGCTCGCCGTGCGCCTTGCTCGTGCCCGCACGGGGGCTGCCGAACCCGATGATGGTTCGGACCTGAATCAGGGTGGGCTGGTCTTTGTTCCCCTGCGCCTGCCGGATCGCCGCCTCGATCTCGTCCAGGTTGTTGCCGTCCTCGACGCGCAAGACCTCCCAGCCGTAGGCGCGGTACCGCTCGGCGGTGTCCTCCGACTCGGCCTTGTCGGTCGCGGTATCGAGCTGCACCGAGTTGTCGTCGTGCAGCCAGATCAACTTGCCCAAGCGGAGGTGCCCGGCCAGCGCCGCCGACTCGTGATTCACGCCCTCCTGGAGGTCGCCGTCACCCAGGATGGAGTACACGTAGTTGTCGAAGACCGGGAAGCCCTCGCGGTTGTAGCGGGCGGCGAGGTGGGCTTCCGCCATCGCCATCCCGACCGTCATCGCCGCGCCCTGGCCGAGCGGGCCGGTGGTCGCGTCGAGGCCCTTGGTGTGGAAGAACTCGGGGTGGCCGGGGGTCTTGCTGCCCCACTGGCGGAAGTTCTTGATGTCGTCGAGCGGCATGTCGTACCCGGTGAGGTGCAGCAGCGAGTAGATCAGCATGGAGGCGTGCCCCGCCGACAGCACGAAGCGGTCGCGCCCGGCCCACTCGGGGTTTTTGGGGTTGTGGCGCAGGAAGCGCTGCCACACCACGTAGCCCATCGGGGCGGCTCCCAGCGGCGCTCCCGGGTGACCGCTGTTGGCCTGCTGCACGGCGTCGATGGCTAGCGTGCGGATGGTGTTCACGCTGAGCTGGTCCACACTCTGCTGCTGTTGGGTAGCCGTCATGCGGCCAGTGTAATCGCCCTGGGAAAGCGTCCGGTTCGGTGTGTCTTCACCCGGAGACCAGAGAAATCTCCCCAAAAGCACATGCCCCCACCGGACACAGGCGAGGGCACAGTCTGAAACAGGGGTGGGGGCGCTCGGCTCCCTCCGGTTCGGTGAACAAGCACACCAGCGGCGCTTCCATTCCGGTGAGGGCAGAATACGGCAGTGGCGTAATCCTGTCAAGCCAATACGTGAATGTGACCTGAGTATGAGTTGGTCTGTATGGGCGGTGGAGGCGGCTGTCACGGATGGGGCCACAAGCCGAGGGCACGCATATGCAGACCTCCGCCATTTTGCCTAGGCTCCTGATTCGCGTCGCAGGGCCCCGCCGTCACACCATGAACGCATGAACAGTCCTGTCTCGGCCCCGACAGAGACGCCTTTGGCGATACGCCCCTTCCAGAATGCCGACGCCCCCGCCGTCGCGCGGCTCGTCACCGAGGGCGTGCGGGGGCACTGGACGTACACGCCGGAGCAATTCCGCGGGGGGATGGATTCCGGGCGCCTCGTGGCGGAGCGTGGCGGTGAGGTCGTGGCGACGATGCGGCTCAGCCCCTTCGGCTCGGGCGCACCGGGCGCGCTGCGACTCGACCCCGCGGGGGACGGCTCGGCCTTCACGGCGCTTTACCTAATGGCCCTGGCCGCCTTGCCGCATGGCTTCACCCGCCTCCTGGGTGTGACGCGCGAGGACTGGCCCGAGACGATGGACTTTTTCCACGCGGCGGGCTTTCGCAACGCCTGGCAGTCGTGGGGGGCGCACATGAGCCTGACCGGATTCGACCCCGAGCGCTTTCGACCTTTGGAGGAGAGGCTGTACCTGCAAGGCTACGAGGTCGGGCATCTGGGTCCGGAGACGGGGGAGGCGGACTGGGAGGGCCTCCACCGATTGCATGTTCTGGGTGTGCGGGACGCGCCGCGCAACCCCACGACGCCTGACCCGCTGAGCCGGGAGGAACTGCGGGAAACCATCCTGCGGGAGGAGGCCGCCTTCGTCGTTCGCTTCCGGGGCGAGGTCGTCGCCAGCACCCGCCTGTCACTGAGGGGCCGGGAGGTAGAGAGCGAGCAGACCGTGACCCACCCCGCTCACCGCTCGCGCGGCCTCGCCACCCTCGCCAAGGTCCACGCCCTCGCGTGGGCACGACAGCAGGGGTTCACGCAGGCCGGAACGGGCGGGACCGTCCTCAACTTGCCCATGTTGCGGGTCAACGCCCGGTTGGGGTACGTGGCCGGGCCCATGTGGGTGACGTGGGAGAGGGAACTGCGTGGCTGATGGGCCGGGGAGACGGGACCCGTCCATCCGCTCCCGCCCCACCCACCCGACGCCGGGTCGCGAAGTTTGAGAGGTTTTGTAAGGAAAGCTTAATAGTTGGGGTGCAAGCTTTGGGTGTGTCTCCTCTGACCCTCGAAGAACTGGTGGCCTACTTCGCCCATGCCCAGCCCCAGGATCAGGCGTACCGTGAGATCGATTTCGTACGGCTGATCGAGGAATTGGGGCTGGAGAGCGCGAACCAGCTTCGCCGCGAGATAGTGGCCCAGCTCGCAGGCGGGCGGCGCCTCCAGGTGATCCGGGCCGAATTCGCCGCCTGACCAGCCCGGGAACGTCTCACAGCCGCCTCTTCAGCCCCGCTCCGGCGGGGTTTGTGCTTTCCAGACGAACGCGAGTTCCTGGTGTTGGCAGGACGGTCATCCTCCCCCACCGTGTCCACCCGCCGGACCCTTGATTCATAATTTAGGTCATCCTAAAATAAGGTCATGTTGGTTCACGCACTCTCTCCCTCCGCCGAGGACTATCTCAAGCACCTGTATCTCCTCGGGCAGCATGGTCGGGTGAATACCCAGGCTCTGGCGGAGGCGCTGGGGGTGGCGCCCGCGAGCGTGACGGGGATGCTGCGCAAGCTCGCCGAACAGGGCCTGGTCGCGCACGCGCCGTACCAGGGGGCGCAGCTCACGGGCGAGGGACAGCGGGTGGCGCTGGAGGTGCTGCGCCACCACCGCCTGCTCGAACTCTTCCTCCACCGCGCGCTCGGCGTGCCCCTCGACGAGGTTCACGAGGAGGCCGAGCGGCTGGAACACGCCCTGTCCGAGCGGCTGGAGGCACGTATCGCCGCCTGGCTGGGCGACCCTACCCACGACCCGCACGGCGACCCCATCCCCACCCTGAGCGGGGAGCTGCCCGAACGCGCCGAACGCCGCCTGACCCAACTCGCCCCCGGCGAGGCGGCCACCGTCGCCCGCGTGCCCGACGCAGACCCGTCGCAACTCCGGGCCCTCGTCACGGCGGGCCTGACGCCGGGCGTTCCCGTGCGGGTCGAGCGGGTGGACGCCGCGCTGGGGACCCTGACCCTGCTGCTGCCGGGGGGCGCTTCCCTCACCCTCGCCCTGGGGGTCGCCGCGCAGGTGGGGGTCCACGCGGGGGAGGTGGGGGCTTGAAGGCCCTCCTTCCCGCCGCGCTGCTGGCCCTCACCCTCACGGCCTGCGCGACCACGCCAGGGGAGGGCGACGCGGCGGACGGGCGGGTTCACGTCGTCACCACCGTCAACATGATCACCGACCTCGCCTCGCAGATCGGGGGCGACCGGGTGCGGGTGACCGGGCTGATGGGGCCGGGGGTCGATCCCCACCTCTACAAGGCCTCCGCCGGGGACGTGCGGCGGCTGGCGAATGCGGACCTCGTGCTGTACGGGGGGCTGCACCTGGAGGGGAAGATGGTGGACATCCTCCACTCGCTCAACGCCCGCGTGCCCAGCGTGGCCGTCTCCGAGGTGATCCCGGAGGACAGGCTGCTCACCCTGAGCGGCGCGCACGACCCCCACGTCTGGTTCGACCCGACCCTCTGGGCGGACGCCGCCCGCGCGACGGAGGAGGCGCTGAGCCGGGTGGACCCCGCCGGGCGGGCCGTGTACGAGGCCAACCTGAACCGCTACCTGGGCCAGTTGCGCGAGCTGGACGCCTGGACCGCCGAGCAGTTCCGCACCGTGCCCGCGAGGCAGCGGGTCCTGGTCACCGCACACGACGCCTTCGGCTACCTCTCGCGCCGCTACGGGGTGGAGGTGCGCGGCCTCCAGGGCATCAGCACCGTCGCGGAGGCGGGCGGGCAGAACGTCCGGTCTCTGGCGACCTTCCTCGCCGAGCGGAACGTGAAGGCCGTGTTCGTGGAATCCACCGTCTCGCCCCGCGCCGTGCAGGCCGTGCGCGAGGCGGCGCGGGCACGCGGGCACGACGTGGAGATCGGCGGCGAGCTGTACGCCGACGCCGCCGGGGAACGCGGCACGCCGGAGGGCACCTACGTCGGCATGGTGCGCCACAACATCGAAACCATCGTGGAGGCTTTGAAATGACCGTCACCCTCGGGGCCGCCGCGCCCCTGACCGCCGCCCACCCCGCCCCGCCCCTCGCCCTGCGCGGCCTGAGCGTCGCCTACCGCGAGCGGCCCGCCGTGTGGAACGTCTCCTTCGACGTGCCCGCCGCGTCCCTCACCGCGATTATCGGGCCGAACGGGGCGGGGAAGAGCACGCTGCTCAAGGCGGCGCTCGGGCTGGTGCCCCGCCTCTCCGGGGACGCCCTCTTCTTCGGGCAGCCCCTCGCGCGGGTGCGGTCCCGGGTCGCCTACGTGCCCCAGCGGACGAGCGTGGACTGGGACTTCCCGGCGAGTGCCCTCGACGTGGTGACGATGGGCCTGTACGGGCGGCTCGGGTGGCTGCGCCGCGCCGGTCGCCGCGAGCGGGAGGCGGCCATGACTTGCCTGGAGCGGGTCGGGATGGCCGACCTCGCCGGGCGGCAGATCAGCGAGCTGTCGGGCGGGCAGCAGCAGCGGGTGTTCCTGGCCCGTTCGCTGGCGCAGGGGGCCGACCTCACCTTCATGGACGAGCCCTTCGCGGGGGTGGACGCGGTGACGGAAAAAGCCATCGTGGACGTGCTGCGGGGGCTGCGGCGCGAGGGCCGCACCGTCGTCGCCGTCCACCACGACCTCGACACGGTGCGTGACTACTTCGACCACGTGGCCCTCCTGAACGTCGAACTCGTCGCCAGCGGGCCGACCGAGGCCGCCTTTACCCCCGCCCACCTGCGCGCCGCGTACGGGGAGCGGCACGGGGCGCTGGCCGCCGCCCTCGCCGGGGACCGGTCGCCAGGGGTCGGGGGGGCGAGGCCGTGACTCCCCTCGACCTGCTGAGCGACTACACCCTGCGCAGCATCCTGCTCGGCTCGGCGCTGCTGGGGCTGGTGGCGGGCACGCTGGGCACCTTCTCGGTCCTGCGGCGCCAGAGCCTGATCGGGGACACCGTGGCGCACGCCGCGCTGCCGGGCATCTGCGCGGCCTTCCTCCTGACGGGCACGCGCGACACGCTGGGCCTGCTCCTGGGTGGGGGGATCAGCGGGCTCGCCGCCTCGTTGCTCGCGCTCGCCATCCTCAGATACAGCCGCCTGAAGGAGGACGCCGCCCTGGGGGTGACGTTCAGCGCCTTTTTCGGCATCGGGATCGCCATGCTGACCGCCATCGGCCAGAGCGGGAACGCGGCGCAGGCGGGGCTCGACAAGTTCCTCTTCGGGCAGGCCGCGGCGCTCACGCAGGGGGACGTGATCCGCTTCGCCCTCCTCGGGGCGCTGGCGCTGGGGACCGCCGCCCTGCTCCACAAGGAGCTGAAGGTGACCCTCTTCGACCCCGACTTCGCGCGGGTGCAGGGCTGGCCGGTGCCAGGGCTCACCGCGCTCTCCACGGCTCTGACCGTCCTCGCGGTGATGATCGGCCTCCAGACGGTCGGGGTGGTCCTGATGGCCGCCATGCTGATCGCGCCCGCCGTCGCCGCGCGGCAGTGGACGCGCAGCCTCTCGGGGATGCTGGGGCTCGCCGGGGCCTTCGGGGCGCTCAGCGGGGCACTGGGGGCGGGGCTGAGCCTGGGCGTCTCCTCCGGCGCGGGCAGCCTGCCGACCGGGGCCGTGACGGTGCTCGCCGCGACCGCCCTCGCGGTGCTGTCCCTCCTCGCCGCGCCCCGCCGGGGGGTGCTCGCCGAACTCGTGCGCCAGCGGCGGGTGCGCGCCCGGCTTCTGCGTGAATTGAACTCGGGGGGGCAAGCATGACTCCCGCACCGCTCCCCCTCAACTTCGACCTCGTGATCGTGGTGACCGCCGTGTTCGTGGCGTGGGCGTGCGGGTTGCTGGGCCTCTTCCTGGTGCTGCGTCGGGAGGCGCTCCTGAGCGACGCGATCAGCCACTCGGCGCTGCCCGGCATCGTGGCGGGGTACTGGGTCACGGGCGGGAGCCTCGCCACCATGCCCGCGCTCGTGGGGGCTTCACTCTTCGGGCTCGTCACGGTGGGGCTGACTGCCCTCCTCACGCGCAGCGGGCGGGTGAAGGCGGACGCGGCGCTGGGGCTGGTCTTCCCGGCCCTCTTCGCCGCCGGGGTGATCGCGGTGAGCCTGAATTACAGCAACGTCCACCTCGACCTCGACGCCGTGCTGTACGGGGAGATCGCGTACACGCCCTTCCGGACCGGGTGGCTCGGCCTGCCGGTCGCGTGGCTGCTGATGGGCGGGATGCTCCTCGTGAACGCCCTCTTCGTCGGGCTGCTGTTCAAGGAACTGCGGCTGAGCACCTTCGACCCGGGCCTGAGCCGCACCCTGGGCTTCTCGCCCGCGTTGATCGGCGGGGCGCTCCTCACCCTCGTCGCGCTGACGACCGTCGCCGCCTTCGACGCGGTGGGGGCGGTGCTCGTCGTCGCCTTCATGATCGTGCCGCCCGCGACCGCCCTGCTGCTCACCCGCCGTCTGCGGCAGGCCCTGGGGCTGACCCTGCTGGCGGGGCTGACGGCCAGCGTGGTGGGGTACACCGTCGCCCTGGCCCTCGACGCGAGCATCACAGGGGTAATCGCGGGGGTGCTGGGGGTGCAGTTCACGGTGGCGCTCGCGGGGCAGGCGGTGAGGGCGAGGCGGGTGCGGGGGCGGGCGACGTTGGGGGGGTGAGGGGAGGAGCGTGCCTATCGGAGCCAAGGTCGGCGGCTGATCGAGGGGATCAACGACAATTTTTCTCGGATGCCCTGCCCGTTCACCCCCCCTGCTCCGCAGCTCTGCGAGTCCCGGCCTCTCCCCTCAAGGGGGAGGAGCAAGAACAACCAGTCTGCTCGCCGTTCACCTGTGCCACCATCCCCCTCGTGATTCGTCTATGACCGATTCCCGCTCCTCCTGGCGGCGTCAGCTCGACGCGGCCCACCTCGCGCTGACCTTTTTGACCACGCTGCCCCTGCCGCATATCCGCGAGGTGAGGGAGGGAGATTTCGCGCGGGCGAGTGCCTACTACCCGCTGGCCGGGTACGCGGTGGGCGGGGTAGTCGCCCTTTTGCTGTGGCTGCCGCTGCCCCTGCCGGACGGGGTGCGGGCGGCCCTCGCGGTGGGGGCGTGGCTGGCGGTGACGGGGATGCTGCACTTCGACGGGCTGGTGGACAGCGCCGACGCCCTCTTCGCCATGAAGAGCCCCGAGCGGCGGCTGGAAATCCTGCGAGACGTGCATGTGGGGGCGTTCGGCCTCGCCGTGGGCGTCCTTGCCTTGCTGACCCTGTGGAGCCTGCTCTCGGCGCCGATTCCGGCCTTCGCCCCGGTCGTCGCGGCGGTCGTGGCACGGACGGTCTTGCTCTTCCCCATGAATCTCTACCCGGCGGCGCGGCAGGAGTCGTTGGGTGCGCGCTCGCGGGAGGGACGGTGGGGGGCCGCGCTGCTCCTCGCCCTGCCCGCCCTGATCCTCCCCGGCGCGTGGGGGGCCGCGCTCGCCACGCTCGTCGCCGCGCTCCTCGTCGCCCGGTTCGCCGCCTCCCGGCTGGGCGGAGGGCTCAACGGCGACACCTACGGGCTCATTGTCGTGACGGCGGAACTCGCGGCCCTATGCGCCTTCGCGTGGGGGCGGGGGTGAGCGGGTGTTGACGCTCCACCTCGTCCGCCACGCGCCCACCGTGCCGAACGCCGAGCGCCGTTACCCGGGGGAGGAGGAGGACGCACCGCTGTCCCTGGAGGGCCGCGCCCTCGCCCGCTCGTTGCGCCTGCCGAGGGCCGCGACGGCCTTCACCTCCCCCAGCCTCCGGGCCCGCGAGACCGCCGTGCTCGCTGGCTTCCATCAGGCCGTGCCTGACCCGGCCTTACTGGAAGCCCACTTCGGGGTGATGGCGGGGCGGACTTGGGGAGAGTTGGAGGAGACGTTCGGGGAGGCGCCGCGGGCCTGGATCGACGCGCTGGCGGACCCCGACTCGGACGCCGGACCGCCGGGAGGGGAGACGGGCCGGGTCTTCCACGCCCGCGTCCGGGCGTGGCTCGCTGGCCTCCCCGAATCCGGCGAGGTCGTCGCCTTCACGCACGCCGGACCGCTCCAGGCCGCCCTGCGACTGACGGTCGGGCTGCGCGCCGTCGCCACACCGCCCGGCACGGTCGCCACCCTGCGGCGGGCGGGCGGGCACTGGTGGTTGACGGCCCTGCGCCCGCCCGACTGAGGGCCCGGATTGTCCGCCGGGTTGCCTCCCCCCCCCCCGCCTCTGTTACCCTGCCCGCACCTGGTGTCGGGGAAGTCCGGTGAGAGTCCGGCGCTGTCGCGCAGCGGTAAGCAGGTGTCATGTCCTGTCAGCCCGAATGCCGCCCAGGGACGCCCCGCGCTGGTGGGGCACCTCTCGCCGTCAGAGGGCCCGTTTCGAGACCGCGCATCCCCCCCGGCTCCCCACGCCGTGATGCCCGCTCCGGCCCCCGGCTGGAGCGGGCTTTTGCCGTGCGCCCCTCCCGCTGCCCGCCCCGCACGCCGGAGTCCCCTGCCCCCATGCGCCACCTTTCCCGACTGTTCCCCCTCGCCGCTCTCCTCTCCGGCGCCGCGCTCGCCACCTCCTACCCCCTCACCGTCCGGGACGACCTGGGCCGCAGCGTGACGCTGAGGAGTGAGCCCCGGCGCATCGTCTCCATGCTGCCCAGCCACACCGAGACGCTCGCCGCCCTCGGCGCGGGGAACAAACTCGTCGCGGTGGACAGTTTCAGCAACCACCCGAAGGCCGTGACCGACCGGCTGCCCAAGGTCGGCAGCGCCTTCCAGCCCGACATCGAGGCGATCCTGGCCCTGAAGCCCGACCTCGTGCTCGCGGACGAGTCGAGCAGCTCGCGGCTGACCGAGAAGTTGGCGCAGGCGGGCCTGACCGTGTACGGCGGCAGCGCGCAGACCTTTGGCGACGTGTTCGAGAAGATCGGGGTGCTGGGCCGGCTCACGAACCGCGAGGCGGCGGCCCTGAACCTGATCACGCGGATGCGCGGCGAGCTCAACACCCTCCAGGCGAGCGTGGCCCGCTTGCCCAGGGTGAGCACCTACTACGAGGTGGACCCGGCGCCGTACTCGGTGGGCCCGAACTCCTTTATCGGCACCTTGATCACCAAGGCGGGGGGGCGGACCATCGTGCCCGCGCGGCTGGGCGACTTCCCGAAGATCGACCCGGAACTCATCGTGCAGGCGAACCCGCAGGTGATGATCGGCGTGCCCCTGGCGCAGGCGCGCACCCGGCCCGGCTGGGCGAACCTCCAGGCCGTGCGCACCGGGCGCGTCTACACCCCGACCCCCGAGGAACGCGACGCCCTCTCTCGCCCGGGTCCCCGCCTGCCCGAGGCCCTGCGCGCCCTGATCCGCTGGCTGCACCCGGAGGCATTGAAATGACCGACCCCGACACCGCCGCCCGCCGCGAGGCCGCCATGCGCGAGCTGCAAGAGGCGCGGAACACCTACCGCAAGCGGGAAGACCTCTCGAAAGGGCGCCGGGGCCTGCTGATCGTCAACACCGGCAAGGGCAAGGGCAAGACGACCGCCGCGCTCGGGCTGATGCTGCGGGCGCACGGGCGGGGGCTGCGGGTGCGCCTCTTCCAGTTCCTCAAGCACGAGAACGCGAAGTTCGGCGAGCACCGCACCCTCGACGCGCTGGGCCTGCCCTACGAGGGGCTGGGCGACGGCTTCACGTGGAGATCGCGCGACCTGGAGAACTCGGCGGCCCTGGCGGCGCACGGCTGGGAGCTGGCGAAAGGGGCCATCCTCTCCGGCGAGCACGACCTCGTGGTCCTCGACGAGTTCACCTATCCCCTCAAGTTCGGCTGGGTCGCCTGGCCCGACGTGGAAGCGACCCTGAGGGCGCGGGACCCGGGGCTCCACGTCGTGATCACCGGGCGGGATGCGCTGCCGGAACTTGTGGAGCTGGCCGACACCGTGACCGAGATGCAGCCCGTCAAGCACGCCTACGAGGCGGGCATCGGCGCCCAGGCGGGGATCGAACATTGACGGACGGTTCCGGTTCCAGGCACTCCGGCCCCGCGCTCGTCGGGGGAGGGGACGTGGGGCGCCCGCCGGTCCCGGAGGAGGCCCGGATCGTCACGCCGGGCGACCGTGAGCCGATGGCCCCGGTGACCTTGCGCGAGATGGGGACGACGCCCGGCCTCGGCCCTGCCACCGACCCGCACGGCGCCGGGGTGCGGGGGGCGCGGCCCGCCGGAGGTCCGGGGGGCGGGCTGCCTACCCGGACTCCGGGAGCCTGCGCGTGAGGCGGCTCGTTCTCGCCGCGCCGCACTCGGGCAGCGGGAAGACGACGGTCGCCTCGCTGCTGTGCCTGGCCCTGCGGCACCGGGGCCTGAGGGTGCAGCCCTTCAAGCTGGGGCCGGACTACCTCGACCCCACCCACCTGACGCGGGCGGCGGGGGTCCCGGCGCGCAACCTCGACTCCTTCCTGCTCGCCCCGGAGCGGCTGCGGACCCTGTTCACCCGGGCGGCGTCGGGGGCGGACATCTGCGTGCTGGAGGGGGTCATGGGCCTGTACGACGGGCGCGACCCGGCGAGCGACGCGCACTCGACCGCCGACCTCGCCCGGATGCTGGACGCCCCGGTGGTGCTCGTGATCGACGCGGGCGGCAGCGCGAGGACGGTCGCGGCGGTGGCCCACGGCCTGCGGACGTTCGGAGGAGAACGGGGCGGCCCTGGCCTCAGGATCGTCGGCGTGATCCTCAACCGGGTGGCGGGGGAGCGGCACGCGCGGCTGTGCGAGGTGGCCCTGACGCAGATCGGGCTGCCCGTGCTGGGGTTCGTCGCGCGCGACGAGGCCCTCCACCTCCCCGCCCGGCACCTGGGCCTGCTGAGCGCCGAGCAGGCGAGCTGGGACGAGGGGGACGCCCTGCGCGCCGCCGCGAATCTCAGGGTGGACGCCCTGCTGGAGGCGGCGCAGGCCCCCGCCCTGCCTGTTCCCCCACCGCCCGTTCCTGCCGCGCCGCGCCGCGCCGTGATCGCCTACGCGCACGACGAGGCGTTCCACTTCTACTACCCGGACGCGCTCGACGCCCTGCGCGAGGCGGGGGCCCGGCTCGTCCCCTTCAGCCCGCTGCGGGACGCGGGGCTGCCCCCCGGTGTGGGCGGCGTGCTGCTGGGGGGCGGCTACCCGGAGGCGCACGCGGCGGGGCTGGCGGCGAACGTCTCCCTGCGGGCGGCCCTGCGCGACTTCGCGGCGGGCGGGCGCCCGGTGATCGGCGAGTGCGGCGGGTTGATGTACCTCGCCGAGACGCTGGAGGACGCGGGGGGGCAGGTCTTCGAGATGTGCGGGGTGACCCCCTACCGCACCCGGATGGCCCCCCGCCTCACCCTGGGCTACCGGGACGCGACCACGCTGGTTCCCTCGCCGCTCGCCCCGGCGGGCCAGGCGCTGCGCGGGCACGAGTTCCACCACAGCGTGCTGACCCACCCGCCCACCCGGCCCGCCTACGCCTGGACGGACGGGGCCGGGCAGAGGGTGGAGGAAGGCTACGCGCACGGCAACGTCCTCGCCAGCTACCTGCACCTGCACCACGGGGCGGACGAGGCGCTGGCGCGGCGGCTGGTGGAGGCGTGCTCGTGAGGCAGGGGCGGGACGCGGGACGCGGTGCGCGGTCGTCGCTCCTCCTCGCCCTGGCGCTGGACGCGCTGGGAGAGCCGCCCGCGGGCGTGCATCCGGTGGTCTGGATGGGGAACTTCCTGAAGGGGGCGCGGGGCCGTTGGCGGGCGGGGTCCCCGGCAGGGCAGCTCGCCGAGGGGGGCGCGTGGTGGGCGCTCGGGGCGGCCCTCACGACCGGGGCCGGGGTCCTCGCGGGTCACCCTCCGGGGGGCTGGGTCACGCGCGGCGCCTTCCTCAAGCCGCTTCTGGCGCGCCGGGCGCTCTTCGGGGCGGTGGGGGAGGTCCACGCGGCCCTCGCTGCCGGGCGGCTCCCCGAGGCGCGGCGGCTTCTGGCGTGGCACCTCGTCAGCCGGGAGACGGGGGAACTGAGCGGGGCGGAGGTGGCGGGCGCGTGCATCGAGAGCCTCGCGGAGAACCTCTCGGACAGCGTGGTCGCGCCGCTGCTGATGTTCCGCGCGGGCGGGCTGCCCCTCGCCGCCCTCTACCGCTACGCGAACACCGCCGACGCGATGTGGGGGTACCGCACGCCCGGGCTCGAACACGCGGGGAAGGTGGCCGCCCGCGCCGACGACCTTCTCAATCTCGCGCCCGCCCGGCTGACGGCCCTGGGTGCGGTGCTCGCGGCCCTCCCGGCGGGGCTGGACGCCCCCGGCGCGTGGCGGGTGTGGCGCCGGGACGCCCCGGCCACCCCCAGCCCGAACGCCGGTCACCCCATGAGCGCCTTCGCGGGGGCGCTCGGGGTGCGGCTCGACAAGCGGGGGGTGTACGTGTTGAACGCGGGGGGGCGCGAGCCGGGAGCGGCGGACGTGCTCCGGGCCCTGCGCCTCGCCCGCTGGACGGTGGCGCTCGCCACCCTGGCCCTGCTGCTTCCCACTCCCCGCCGGAGGAGCGCGTGAGCAACCTCCTCCCGCCCCTCCTGCCCCGCGCCCCACACGGCGGCCCGACCTCCCGGACCTTCGCCGGGCTCGACTTCAGCGTGAACGCGAACCCGTACGGCCCCAACCCCGTCCTCGTGGAGGCCATCCGGGGCGCCGACCACGCCCACTACCCCGACCCGAGCTACGCGGACGTGCGCGCCCGCCTCGGCGACTGGCACGGCCTGGACGCGGACGGGGTGGCGCTCTCGGTCGGGGCCTCCGACCTGCTCCACCGCCTCGCCCGCGCCTTCCTGCCGCCGGGCGGGACGCTGCTGAGCGTTCATGCCCCCTTCGGCGAACTTGCCCGCGCCGCCGCCCTCGTCCGGGGCAGGGTGGAGGTGACGACGCCGGAACGGGCCCTCGCCGGGATCACGCCCGGGGTCGCGCTCGTGTACGTCGGGCACCCCCACAACCCCACCGGGCACGCGCATACGGCGCAGGAACTGTGTGCCCTCGCCGACGCCTGCCACGCCGCCGGGGCGCTCCTGATCGTGGACGAGGCGTACGCGCCCTTCACCGCCGCTCCCATTCCTCCCGCCCACCCTGCCGTGGTCCGGGTGCTCTCGCCGGGCAAGGCGCACGGGCTCGTCGGCGCGCGGCCCGCCTACGCGCTCGCCCCCCCAGAGGTGACGGCCCGCCTCGACAACCTCGCCCCCGCGTGGCACCTCCCCGCCTCGACCGCCGCCGTCCTCGCCGCGCTGCCGGAGGGGGGGAGCTTCCTCGCGCAGACGCTGCCGCAGGTCGCCGGGGGGGCGCGTGACCTCGCGGCGGCCCTCTCGACCTTCGGCCCGGTCGAGCACCACGGCACCCCGTACCTCACCCTGGAGGTGGGGGACGCTTCCCGCGTGGCGGCGGCCCTGCTCGACCGGGGCGTGAGGGTCCGCGACTGCGCGAGCTACGGCCTGCCCGACCGTCTGCGCGTGTCCACCCGCCTGCCGGGGGAGAACGGGGTGCTGCGGCGGACCCTCGCGCAGGTTCTGAAAGGAGGCGAAGATGGCTGACCGTCTGATCCTGGTGACGGGCGGCACGGGCCCCCTGGGACGCCCGCTCGTCCGGTCGCTCCTGGAAGGTGGAGCGCGGGTCCGGGTGCTGACCCGGCAACTACCCGGGCGACGTGTGGAGGGCGCCGAGTGCGCAGTCGCCGATTACGTCGCCGCAACCGGGCTGGCTCAGGCCCTGGCCGGGGTGAGCGGAGTCGTTCACGCCGCCCACGACCTGAGTGATCCTCTGCGCGACGTGCGGGGCACGCTGAACCTGCTCGAAGCGGCCCGCGCCGCCGGGCGTCCCCACTTCGCCTACGTCTCCATCGTCGGCGCGCGGCGGGTCCGGGGCTTTGGCTACTACGCGGGCAAGGTGCGCGGCGAGGAGTTGGTGAAGGCGAGCGGCCTGCCCCACCTGATCTTCCGGGCGACGCAGTTTCACCACTTCGCCGACGAACTGCTGACCCAGGCGAGCCGCCTGCCCCGGCTCCTCGTCCCGGACGGTGTGCTCCAATCCGCCGCGGTGGAGGACGTGGCCCGCGAACTCGCGCGGCGGGTGCTCGCTGGAGAGCGGGGCACCCTCGACTTTGCCGGGCCGGAGGTGCTGAGGATTCCCGACATGGCGCGGGCCTGGCTTGCGGCACGCGGGCGGGCGGGGCGGGTGCTCCCCCTCCGCCTGCCGCTTCCTCACCCGGTTCTGCGCGCCATGCAGCGGGGTGACCTCGTGGAGCCGGAGGCACCGCGCGGCACGGTGACCTGGGCAGATTACCTGAGCAAGAAGGCCGAGGGTGGGTAGGGCGATCATGGTCCAGGGCTGCACGAGCAATGCGGGCAAGAGTTACCTCACCGCCGCGCTCTGCCGAGCCCTCGTGGATGAGGGGCTGCGGGTCGCCCCCTTCAAGGCCCAGAACATGAGCAACAACGCGGGCGTGACCCCCGCCGGGCTGGAGATGGGCCGCGCCCAGATCGTCCAGGCGCGGGCGGCGCGGGTCGTGCCCGACGTGCGGATGAACCCGGTCCTCCTCAAGCCGGAAGCCGACACCCGCTCGCAAGTCGTCCTGCTGGGCCGCGCCAGCCCCAGCCTCACCGCCCTGGGCTGGCGCGAACGCAAGGCGCACCTGTGGCCGCATGTGCAGGGGGCCCTCCACAGCCTCCTCGCCGAGTACGAGGTGGTCGTCATCGAGGGGGCGGGCAGCCCCGCCGAGGTCAACCTGCGTTCCAGCGACATCGTGAACATGCGGGTGGCGCTCGAAGCGCGGGCGGCGGTCCTCCTCGCCTGCGACATCGACCGGGGCGGGGCCTTCGCCCATCTCCTGGGCACCTGGCACTGCCTGACGCCGGAGGAACGCGCCCTGCTGCGCGGCTTCATCCTCAACCGCTTCCGGGGTGATCCCCGCCTGCTCGCCCCCGCCCCCGAGTGGCTGCGGGAACAGACCGGCGTGCCCACCGTCGGCGTCATTCCCATGCTCGACCTCCCCCTCCCCGAGGAGGACGGGGTGGCACTGGAGGGCCCGCAGGCGTGGGAGGAGGGCGGCTTCGTCGCCATCGCCCGCTTGCCGCGCGTGTCCAACCTCGACGAGTTCGCCCCACTCGGTCCGCTCGCCCGCTGGGTGTCCACCCCCGCCGAACTGGAGGGCGCTCGCGCGGTCATCCTGCCGGGCAGCAAGAGCACCGCCGCCGACCTCGCGTGGCTGCGTGGGACGGGACTGGCGGGGGCCGTGACCCGCGCCGCGCTCTCGGGCATCCCCGTCCTCGGCGTCTGCGGCGGCCTCCAGATGCTCGGCCACACGGTCGGCGACCCACACGGGGTGGAGGGCGGGGGGGAGGTGCCCGGCCTGGGTCTCCTCGACCTTGACACCGAGTTCGCCTCCGAGAAGACCACCCGGCTGACCACCCTCACCGACGCGGAGACGGGGCTGAGGCTGGAGGGGTACGAGATTCACCACGGGCGGACGGTCTCGGGGCCGGGCGTGCAGGAACTCGCGCCGGGGCTGCTGTGGCGGCAGGGCAACGTGCGCGGCACCTACCTCCACGGTCTGCTCGAAAATCCCGCCTATCTCGAACGGTTCCTGGGCTGGGCGGGCCTGACCCCTCCCGCCGCCCAGGACAGCCTCGACGCCCGGCTGGACGCCATCGCCGCCCGGGTGAAGGCGAGCCTCGACTGGGACTTCGTGAGGGGGTTGCTGTGATCGTCTTCGTCACCGGGGGGGCGCGCAGCGGCAAGAGCACCTTCGCCGAGCGCCGCGCCGCCGCCGCGGGGGAGGCCGTCACCTACCTCGCCACCGCGCAGGCTTTCGACGCCGAGATGGAGGGCCGCATCGCCCGCCACCGCGCGGACCGGCCCGGCGGCTGGGTGACGGTGGAAGAACCGCTCGGTGTTCCCGGTGCTCTCCAGGCCGCCTCTACCCCCACCGTCCTCCTCGACTGCCTGAGCCTGTGGGTGAGCAACCTGGTGCTGTCGGACGAATCCGACGACGCCATCCTCGCCCGCGCCGACCGGCTGCTCGCCGCCGCCCGCGCACGAGAGGGCCTGACCGTCCTCGTGACGAACGAGGTGGGGCTGGGCATCGTGCCCGACAATGCCCTCGCCCGCCGCTACCGGGACGTGCTGGGCTGGGTGAACCAGCGCGCCGCCGCCGCGAGCGACGAGGCGTGGCTCCTCGTGAGCGGCCTGCCCGTGCGGCTCAAGCCCTCCCCACTTGCCCCTTTTCCCTCTCAAGGAGTTTGAATGCCCACCCCCCTTCCTCCCGAACTCGCCGCCCTCGTCCAGGCCGTCCGGCCCGCCGACCCCGCCGCGATGGAGGCGGCCCGCGTCCGGCAGGCCCAGCTCACCAAGCCCGCCGGGGCCCTCGGTGACCTGGAGGAGTTGGGGGTGCGCCTCGCGGGCGTGTTCGGGACGGAGCGGCCTCACCCGCGCGGGGTGGCGGTGATCGTCGCGGCGGGAGATCACGGTGTGGCGGCGGGCGGGGTGAGTGCCTACCCCCCCGAGGTCACGCCCGCGATGGTGGCGAACTTCCTCGCCGACACGCCCGCCGGGCCGGGCGGCGCCGCCGTCAACGCCATCGCCCGAGCGGTGGGGGCGCGCGTGTACGTGATGGACGCGGGGGTGAACGCCGAGCTGCCCGCCCACCCGGCCCTCGTGCGCGCGGCGGTGCGGCGGGGCACCCGGGACCTGCGCGTGGAACCCGCGATGACGCGGGAGGAGGCGACCGCCCTGATCCTGGCCGGAGCCGCCCTCACCCGGCGCGCGGTGGAGGAAGGCGCCGACCTGATCGTCCCCGGCGAGATGGGCATCGGGAACACCACGCCCGCCGCCGCGATGACGGCCCGCCTGCTCGGCCAGGGCCCCGCGCGTGTCACGGGCCGGGGCACGGGGGTGGACGACGCCACGCTTGAACGCAAGGTGGGGGCGGTGCGGGAGGCGCTGGCCCGGCAGGGGAGCGACCCCGCCGATCCCCTGGGCGTCCTCGCCGACCTCGGCGGCTTCGAGATCGCGGCGATGCTGGGGGTGATGCTCCAGACGGCGGCCCTCAGGCGGGCGGTGATCCTCGACGGCTTCGTGGAGGGGGCCGCCGCCCTCGTCGGCGTGGCGCTCGCCCCTCACCTGCGCGACTTCCTCTTCCCGGCGGGCGAGTGCGCGGAGGTCGGGCACGCTCCCCAGCTCGCGCACCTGGGCCTGAAACCGATGTTCGACCTCGGGCTGCGGCTGGGCGAGGGGACGGGCGGGGTCCTGGCCGCCCCCCTCCTCCTGGCCGCCGCCGCCACCTTGCGGGAGATGCGGACCTTCGCGGAAGCGGGGGTGCCGGGCGGCTGAGGCGGGCGGCTGGCCCGGCTGTGCCCCACGCGCCAGAATGGACCCCATGACCGACCGCGAACTCAACTTCGCCCGCACCATCCTCGGCGAGCGCCCCTTCCGCGACGTGCCCGACGAGGAGGTGCTGCGCGAGGCCGAGCGGCTCCTGAGCGAGTGGATGTCCGGCGAGGCGCGGCTGGAGCGCCCCAAGCTCTACGACCACTACGCCCTGCTCCTGGTGGCCCTCGTCCGCCGCACCCGGGAGCTCGAAGCCCGCGTGGCGGCGCTGGAGGAGCGGGCGTGACCCCCCCCGCACCCGTGCGCGTCAAGGTCTGCGGCACGACCACGGTGGGAGACGCCCTCCTCGCCGCCGAGGCCGGGGCCGACGCCCTGGGCTTCATCTTCGCGCCGGGCAGCAAGCGACGGGTGACGGCGCAGGTGGCGCGGGAGGCCGGGCTCGCCGTGGGCCCGGTGGTCGCCCGCGTCGGCGTCTTCCTGGGTCAGGGCCTCGACGAGGTATTGCGGACGGCGGAGGCCGCCCGGCTGAGCGCGGTGCAGCTCCACGGGGACCTCCCCGACCTTTACGTGCGCGAGGTGGCCCGGTATCATCCCGTGCTGCGCGTCCTGCGCCCCGCCGACCTGCTCGCGGACGCGGGCGGGCAGACTCTCCCCGGCGTCACCCCCATGCTCGACGCCCCGGAGCCCGGCGGCGGGGTGCCCCTCGACTGGGCGGCCCTGCGGGGCGTGTTCCCCCCCGGGGCGTGGCTCGCGGGAGGGCTGGGGCCGGAGAACGTCGCCGGGGCCATCCGCACCCTGCGCCCCGCCGGGGTAGACGCCGTGAGCCGCCTGGAGGCGCGCCCGGGCGTCAAGGACCCGGAGCGCGTCCGTGCCTTCGTCCAGGGGGCGAAAGGCGCCTGACCCCCCGGGTTATCCACAGGTTGACGCCCGCCTGTGGATAACTTCGTGGAACTTTTCCACGGGTTTATAGTGTCCCGAGAACACCGTTCCAGTCGAGCTTTTCAGCCTCTTTTCAGGGAATAGCGGCTCCGGGCAGTTCCAGGTTGTCCACAGGGCCTGTGGATAAGTCTGTGGATAACTTTCGGACGCCGATGTGGCGCGGTTCAAAGCCGCTCGTTCCCGGAGAGGTCGTCTTTCAGGCCGAACCACCCGGCAAGGATTCGCCCCCCGTCCACGATGTCGAGGGGAGACTCCAGTCCGTCCGGCAGCCCGCCGGAGGCCGCAAAGGGCACCCGCGCGAGGGTGTGGGCCTTGACCGTCAGGTCCTCCAGGTTGCCGTGGTCGCTCGTGAGGACCACCCGGGCGCCCGCCCCCAGCAGCCCGGCGAGGAGGGCGTCCACCCGCGCGAGGTAGGCCCGCCCGGCCCGCTCCACGCCGGGCGGCGTCGGCGTGCGGCCCCGGTGCCCCAGGAAGTCGCCGAACCACAGGTCGCAGGCGAGCAGGCTGTACTCCGCCGAGGCGCGCGCCAGCCGCTCGCCCAGCCGGGTCAGGTCGTCCGGCGGCGTCATCTCCGGCCAGGGCTCGGCGTACCCCAGGCCCAGGGTGGCGGGGACGGCAGGCACGCCGGGGGGGTTGAGACTCGCCCCCGCCGCCTGAAAGGAGAAGGGGAAGCACCCCTGCCGGGGCCTGCGGTCCTGCGCCGCGAAATAGCCGGGCGGGTAGTGGTTCGCCAGCGCCACCCGCGCGCCCGCCCGGGTCAACCGCACGGGGAGGGCGTCCTCTCGCAACAGCCGTTGCAGGGTCGGCCCCGGATGTGGTCCGAAGTGCTCGCCCATGTGCCGCACCGCGTCCCGGCCCGTGAGCCAGCAGGTCTGCCCGGTGCCCGACTGCGGCAGCCCCCGCACGCCGAGCGTGGCGTCGAGCGCGTGCCCGGCCTCCACGAACGGGCGCAGCGTGGGGAGGCTCTGCTCCCACACCGAGCCCGGCGGCGCGTCACACGGGTGCCCCACGCCGTCGAGGGCCAGCCAGACGAGTCCGCCCATGCGGGGCAGTCTAGAGGTCGGAGTCAGGCCTGTTCGGAGGCCGGGAGCCGAGCCACGGCCTCCTCGAAGGCCTCGGGGAAGCGCGGGTGGAAGTCGGACTCGGCGAGCACGTCGTCGCCGCGCAGCCAGCGGAACTTGAAGCCGTCGCCGATCTGGAGGGTGCCTGTCAGCCCGGTGGCCTGGAGGCGCTCGGCGGTGGCCCGCTGCCCCTCGTCCAATCGCTCGTCCCAGTGCCGTTCCATGTCAGCCTGCCGCTCGACCTCGCCGCTCGTCAGGTCCTCGAATCCGCCGCCCGTCGCCATGCCCCAGGCTATCCCACCCCAGGCTCCCCCGTCGCTCCCGGGGCCACGCTTCCAGGCCTTTCTCTTGACCAGGTTCAACCTATCGAATCACAACAGGGAGGGAGAAGGCTCTCGACCCTCTCCCCTTGCGGGAGAGGGCGTTGCGAAGCAACGGGTGAGGGGGCGTGTGACCCACGACACTGCCCCATCCAAGCCAACCGACACAGCGCACTCGGTCCAGAGAAAAGCCTGCCGCGCTTCATCTCTCCTTACCGAAGCGTGAGGGGGGAGGAGAGGCCGCACCCCACTACCTTTCCCCCGCGCCAGGAGCGGGTAAACTCCTCCCCATGAGTGTCCTGCGTGTGGCGGCGGCGGCGTACCCGGTGGACTTCCACCCCGGCTGGGAAGCCTACGCCGCGAAGGTGACGGCCTGGGTGGAGGACGCGGCGCGGCAGGGCGCCCGGCTTCTGGTCTTCCCCGAGTACGCCTCCCTCGAACTCGTCAGCCTGCTGCCGCCGGGGCTGCACCACGACATCCACGGGATGCGGCCCGCCCTGGGGACCCTCCTGCCCGAGTTCCTGGCGCTGCACTCCGGCCTGGCGCGGACGCACGGGGTGAGCATCGTGGCCGGGAGCTACCCGGTCGCGCAGGGCGGGGGCTTCGTCAACCGCGCCTTCGTGTTCGGGCCGGACGGCTCGCACGCGTGGCAGGACAAGCTGCTGATGACCCGCTTCGAGGCGGAGGAGTGGTTCATCGACCCCGGCGCGGGCGTGCGCGTCTTCGAGCTGGGGCTGGAGGACGGAACAGTGACGCGCTTCGGCGTCGCCATCTGCTACGACAGCGAGTTCCCGGCGCTCGCTCGCCGCCTCGCCGAGGGGGGCGCCGAACTCCTCGTCGTGCCCTCCTTCACGGCGGCCCGCTCGGGCTACACCCGCGTGAGGGTCGGAAGCATGGCCCGCGCCCTGGAAAATCAGATGTACGCCCTCCACGCCCCCCTGATCGCCGACGCCGACTGGACCTACGCCGTCGAACAGGCGAGTGGCCGGGCCGCCCTCTACGCCCCCGCCGACCTGGGGCTCCCCGAAGACGGCCTCGTCGCCCAGGGCGAGTGGAACACGCCCGGCTGGCTCGTCGCCGACCTCGACCTGGGCCTCCCCCGCCGGGTGCGCGAGTCCGGCCACGTCCTGAACGGGCGCGACCGCCACGCCGCGCAGGAGCGCGCAGGCGAGGCCGAGCTGATCCGTCTCGCCACTCCCACCCGTGCCTGAGGGTCCCGCCCTGACTGTCCGGGTCCTCGTCGCCGCAGACGCTTCCGCCTACCGGGAGGTCCGCCTCGCTGGCCTGCGGGGCGATCCCCTCGCCTTCATCACGACCGCCGGGGAATACGAGGCCCGGCCCCTCTCCGAGATCGCCGCGCGGCTCGACCCCACGTCCGGGGTCGTCAACTTCGGTGCATTTCTTGAGGGGTCGCTCGTCGGCATCCTGACCGTCCTGCGGGAGACGCGCCCGGCCCTCGCGCACCGGACGGAGATCGTGGGCGTGTCCGTCCTCCCCGTGGCGCGGGGACGGGGAGCGGGTGCGGCGCTGGTGGAGGCGGGCGTTGCCCAGGCCCGCGCGTGGTCGGGCGTGACCTCCCTCCGTCTCGCCGTGACGGAGACGCAGCACGCCGCCCGCCGCCTGTACGAGCGCCACGGCTTCCGGGTGTGGGGCACCGAGCCCGATGCGATGCACCACGGCGGACGGGTGTACGCGCAAGACCACCTGTGGCTCAGTTTGAACGGGTGACGGCAAATCAGTCGTTCAGGCTTTTATCTTCACCAGGATCAACCCATCGGGTCAGAAAAGGAACGTGGACTGGCACGATGAGGTACTCAACCGGCCAAACGGCCCCTTTCCCCAGGAGACCCCCATGCAGGACCATCCCGAGAAGAACCCCTCGCCCGTGTCGGCGCTCGATCCCGAGACGCTCTCCTTCCTCCAGGACGTGCTCGACCTCGCGCGCCGGGGAGACGCCGAGGCGCTCGCACCCCTGCTCGACCACGGGCTGCCCCCCAACCTGTGCAACGGGCGGGGCGACAGCCTGCTCATGCTCGCCAGTTATCACGGCCACCTGAACGCCGCCCGCCTGCTGCTGGAACACGGCGCCGACCCCGAACTGCGCAACGACCAGGGGCAGACGCCGCTGCTCGGCGCCGCCTTCAAGGGCGACGTGGGGATGGCCGAGCTGCTCCTCGCGCACGGCGCCGACGTGGAGAGCGCGGGCGGGGACGGCAAGACGGCCCTGATGATGAGCGCCATGTTCAACCGCACGGACGTGGTGGACCTCCTCCTGACGCGCGGCGCCGACCTCCACGCGCGGGACGCCCGGGGAATGAGCGCCCTCGACGCGGCCCGGATGATGGGCGCCCCCGACACGGCGGCCCAGTTGGAGGGGCGGGTCGGGGAGTCCCGGTAGGGCGAGGCCGGGCGGGACGTCAGGGCAATCGCCCGACTCCACCTCTCCCTCAATGTTGCCTTTACGTGCGGTGCGTCTCCCGGCACGGCGGGCATGATGGAGGGCATGACGACCCGCCCCGCGCGCTCCCGGTCCAGCGAATCTTCCAAGCGCGAGTATTTCAGCGAGCTGATCGGGCGCACCCGCTTCGTGGTGCTCATCGCCGTGATCGCCGTGCTGCTGGTGGCCTTCAGCCTCTTTCTCCAGGGCACGCTGCTCGCGCTGGTGACCATCTACGAGACGTGGCGCGACACCTTCACCGAGGGGATCGGCAGCCAGTCGGGCACGCTGGCGGTCGAGTTTCTGGAGGTCGTCGGCACCATGCTCAAGGCGGTCGTGTTCTACCTGATCGGGGTGGGGCTGTATTCGCTCTTTATCAAGCCGCTCAACCTCACCTCGGCGCTGGGCGTCGAGAGCCTGTCCGACCTGGAGCAAAAGGTCGTCTCGGTCGTCATCGTGATCCTGGGCGTGACCTTTTTAGAGCACTTCATCCGCTGGGAAGACCCCCAGGAGACGCTGTACTTCGCGGGGTCGCTCGCCCTGGCGGGGGGGGCGCTGGTGTTCTTCCAGCGGGTGCACCGGGGCTCGGGCGGCGACCTCCAGCAGCCCGAGGCCAAGCTGCGCGCCCGGCGCGAACTCTTCGAAAATGACAGCGAACAGCGCGAAATCCGCGAGACGGAAGTCAAACGCGCCGAGCGCGCCACCGAGGCCAAGGCGCAGGGCCGGGTGGACGCGGCGGAGGGCGGGGAGTAATCCCCCCCTGGCGCCGTAAGAACTCTGAAGGAAGGCTCCCCCTAGGGTGGGCGGGATGAACGGGTCGCCTGAGGGTTCCAAGTGGGGGCGCGTGGCCGTCCTCCTGAGCACGCTGGGGGCCTCGGGGTGGGTGGGGGCCACGCCCCTGCGCCTCGACGGCCTGCTGGCCGTCAACGACGCCCCCTCACCGTGTCAGGGGGTGCGGGTCAGGGTCTTCGAGGGAAGCCGCCTGCGGAGCGAGGCCACGGTGCTGCCGAGCGGCGAGGTCAAACCGGTCGGGGCCGCGGCCAAGGCGCCCCGTTTCGAGAAGGGCCGCGCGTACAACCTCCAGGCCACCTGCGTCAGCGCGTCGGGCACCTTCCAGAATTCTGAGCTGTCCTTCAGGGCCGAGGGCCGGACCGTGATGGTCGTCTTCACCAAGGCGGGGTTTCAGTTCCGGCGCGGGGGCCTCGGCTACTGAGCCCCGGGGGTGCGGGTCGCGCGGGGCCCCCCACGGTGAGATGAGCGCCGCCGTGCGGGCCGTAAGGATCGGCGTGGCGCCGGTCAGGCCGAGGCGCACGGCCCGCGACCTGCGGGTGGAGGTGGGGTCAGGGCCGCGCCGCCCGGCACCGGGCGTTGATCTCCTCGGCGCGCCGGAGCGCCTCGGCGAGCGGGGGCACGTCGTAGCGAGCACGCTCCTCGTCGGTGGTGGCGGGGTCGTAGGGTTCGAGTTCGAAATTGCAGCCCGGGTCCGCGCCGCCCGTGCCCACACTCCGGTACTGGGTGCCGTACCGCTGGGGAAGACCCAGGCTGCGCTGCCAGCGGTCGAAGGTGGCGGCGAAGATCCAGCGGGCCTCGCGGGAGCCGCGCCGGATCGCCTGCTCGGCGAGCAGGTTCGCCAGGCGGTAGTGCTCGGGGCAGTCGCCGTGCTGGAAAAGGTAGGCCGCCGCCAGGTGGTCCTGGCCCGTGGACAGTCGCCCAGCTCTCAGCAGGGCGAGGGCCTGCGCGCGCCGCTCGGCGTCCTCACGGGAGACACGCTCCCAGGCGATCCGTTCGAGCGGCACCCGCCGCGCGGCCTGATCGGCGGCGAAGAGGGTCTGCACCTGCGCGGACGCCGCCGGGTCGGGCCGGAAGCCGAACAGGACGGTCCCGATGGGTGGCGTGCAGCCACCCCCACCCAACGTCACCTGAACGGGCGATGGCGTGCCCCCACCTGCGTGCGCGCCGCAGGAGAGGGCGACGCCCAGGGCGAGAACGAGCGAGATGGTCCGGAAAAGCCGCATGGTTTCCCCATTCTAGGAGCAGCCTCCAGACCTTCACCGCCGGTCCAGCACCCCGAACTCCCATCCCCGCGCCCCCGCCGGAAGGGGCAGCGCGGGGACCTCCCCCGCCCAGCGGCTCGCCACGAGGACGAGGCCCGGCTGCCCCGGGCTCCCCAGCAGTTCGGCACCCACGAACCCCGGCAGGGCGGGAAGCGCGGCCAGGAACGCTTCCATCTGTTCCCGCGCCCCCTCGCCGCGGACCTCGGCGTAGTGGACGCGCAGGGGCGGCGCGGCGCTCACTCGTAGAGGGTGAGGGGGTCTTTGGGGTCCCAGCGCAGGTAGGTGCCGAAGTGGAGGTGGGTTCCCGTGGAGCGCCCGGTGTTGCCCACCCGCCCGACGGGCTCCCCGGCGGCGACCCGCTCCCCGGCGCGGACGAGGGTGGAACTCAGGTGCGCGTAGCGGGTGATCCAGCCGCCTTGGTGCTCCAGCACGACCGTCCAGCCCCAGCCGCGCTCGAAGTCGGCCCGCGACTCGATCACCCGGCCAGGGCGCGCGGCGAGGACGGGCGTGCCCTGCGGCGCGAGGATGTCCACCCCGTAGTGCATCTCGCGCTCGCCGCCGAGCACCCGCGGCCCGAAGTCGCTCGTGATCGCCTTGTACCCCGGCACGGGCCACCGCCACCCGTTTCTGGTGGGTGTGTCCGGCGCGGTGGAGTCGACCCGGATGGACGCCGTACGCACCGTCGCGCCGGGCGTGCGGTTGCCGGGGCGGGAAGCCGGGGGACCCGCCGCCACATTCCGGGCGGGAATACGGACCCTCGCCCCGGTCCACAGCGCCCGCCCGGCGTCCAGCTCCGGGTTGGCCCGCAGCAGTTGCGCGAGACTCAGGCCGTACCTGCGGGCGATGACGGTCAGGTTCTCGCCGCTCTTGACCCGGTGGGTGCTCTCCGGCACGGTGCGGCCAGGAAGGGTCAGGGTCTTGCCCGCCTGCACGTTGTTCGCGTCCCGCAGCCCCGGGTTGGCGGCCCTCAGCGCGGCCACGCTGACTCCGGCCCGCCGCGCGATGAGCGTCAGGTTGTCGCCGGGTTTCACCCGGTAGGTCGTCGCGGCGCTCGCCAGACCCGCGACCACCAGGGTCAGGGTGGCCAGACCCCGCCGGACGTGGGCACGCGGGGCCGCCTCACGCCTGGAGGAGCGCCGGATGAGAACGAAGTTCACAATCGCCACCATAACGGGGGGGTCATGAACTGCATGTGAAGAATCTCGCGCCGCGTGTGGGTTTCACCCCCAGGGCCGCGTGGCAAACCTCACAGGGCACTACCCTGCCCGCATGAGCGAGCGGCCCGCCTTCTCCCCCCCGCCGGGCTCCGCGCGCCTGCGGCTGACGTTGGCGTGGGACGGGTCGGCCTTTGCCGGGTGGCAGGCCCAGCACAACGCCCCCAGCGTGCAGGAGACGCTGCACGCGGCCTGCGCGCGGGTGGGGGGAGAGGGCGCCGCCCGCCCCGTCGCCGCCGGGCGCACCGACGCCGGGGTCCACGCCGACGCCATGCCCGCCCACCTCGACGTGCCCGTGGGCTTCCGCCTTCCCCCGGATCGGCTCGCCCGCGCCCTGAACGCGCACCTGCCGCCCACCGTCTCCGTGCTAGAGGCTTTCCCCGCGCCGGAGGGCTTCCACGCCCGGTTCTCCTGCACCGAGCGGCGCTACACGTACCGGCTCCTCGTCTCGCCGCAGCGTCACCCGCTGTGGGCGGGTCGGGCGCTTCACGTCCCAGGCCCCCTCGACGTGGAGGCGATGAACGGGGCCGCCTCCCATTTGATCGGCACCCACGACTTCGCCGCCTTCGCCACCCGGGAGGACCGCCAGACCGTGCGGGAGGTGCGCGCCCTGAGCGTCCGGCCCGGCTCCCCGGTCGTGGGCGGGCGGGTGTGGGAGGTCGAGGTCGCGGGCGAGAGCTTCCTGCGCCACATGGTGCGCGGGCTGGTCGGCACGCTGCTCCTCGTCGGGGGCGGCCAGCTCGGGCCGGAGGAGGTCTCGGGCATCCTGGCGGGCCGCCGCCGCGCGGACGCCGGGGCGAACGTGCCCGCCCACGGCCTGACCTTCACGGGGGCGAGCTACGCGGGGTTCGGCGGGGGCGAGTGACCCACGGCGAGGAGGTGGGCGCTGACGCCGAAAAGGGCGGGGTCCCGCTCCGTTCGGCGGATCACGTCGAGCAGCCGTTCCCGCCGTACCGGGTCCGCCCACAGCGCGTCGAAGTCGGGCACGACGTTCCCCAGCCCCTCCACGGCGTAGAGGTCCACTTCCTGAAAGCCCGCCGCCCCGACCTCCCGCCGCAACTCCTCGGGGCGGTGGCAGTAGGCGGTGGTGAACCAGCCGGGGGCAGAGGCCGGGGGCTGATGGACTCCTCCCTCCAGTGTCGCGTTTCTCATTGCCCGGAAGCGTTCGTCGGCGTCCATCCCCGCGAGGAGCCCGTCCACCGTGCTCGCCGTGCGGCTGATCGCCGCCGCGATGACCACCCCGCCCGGACGCAGACACCGACGCGCCTCGGTGAGGGCGAGCACCCGATCTCCCTCCCCCGTCAGGTGGTAGAGCGGCCCGAGCAGCAAAACGGCGTCCGCGCTCCCGTCCGGAAAGGGCAGTGCCCGCGCGTCCCCGAGCGTGGCGGAGGCGAGCCCGGCCAGCGCGGGGTCGGCCCGGACCCGCTCGATGTGCCCGGGCATCGCGTCGAGCAGGTGAACCGCGTGACCCTCCTCCAGCAGCGGGCGGGCGTAGGGTCCGGTGCCCCCGCCCACGTCGAGCACCGTGGCGGGCGGAGGCGGCAGGAAGCGCGCGAGGAGTTCCCGCGTCCGCTCGAACTCCAGCCGGTTGCTCCCGCGGGTCAGGCGGTCGTGCTCCCGGTCCTGCGCGTAGTACGCCGCGATCTCGTCCATGCCGCAGGGTAGGGGAGGGGCCGGCGGGACGCATCGGCCAGATGACGTGGATGGCCCTATCCCGCCCCGGCCACCCGGCGCAACCCGCCTTCCAAGGCTGGCATTGCCCCCAGCGCGGCCCGCAGCGCCTCCGTCTGCGCCCGCAGGTTGCCCAGCGCCAGCCGCCGCCGCTCGCCGTGCAGGAACTGCCGGGGCACCCGCTCGACCTTGGGCGGCGCCTCCTCCATACACCGCAGCAAGCGACCGAGCCCGGTACGCTGCCGCTCGACCTCGACCGCCACCCGCCGCAACCTCTCGCGGTCGGCGAGTTCCAGTGTTGCACCGTCCTCCGCCCGCTCCAGGATCGCCCGTGCCCCCGCCACCTCGCCCGTCAGCCCTTCGATGGTGGCCGCCCACGCGGGAAGGCCCTGCCCGGTCTGCCGCAGGATTTCCGCACTTACCGCCGACTCCGCAAAACCCCGCACGAGGCGGGGCAGGGCCGCAAAGGCCGTCTCCGCCTCTCCCTTCGCCGCGTTCAGGCGCGCGAAGCCCTCCAGCACCGACGAGGCCGCACGAAAAGTCTCCTCGCGGGCGGCGGTGAACTCCACGGGCGCGGCGTCGTCCATGCCCCGAGGCTAACAAAAGGGCGAGGGGGCGGGAACCCACAAGCTCCCGTCCCCTCACCTGACGCCCTCACCCCCGCCGCGTCACCCCGTCGCTCGTCAGGAGGGCGCCGTACAGGTCGGGGCGGCGGTCGCGGAAAAAGCCCATCCCCGCGCGGAACCGCCGGGCCTCGGCGAGGTGGAGGGGGTGGGTCAGCGCCCCTTCCTCCTCCTCGCCGAACTCGGCCACGAGCTCGCCCGTGTAGTCGGTGATGAAGGAGTGCCCGTAGTACGTCTGGGTCACGTCCCCGATGCGCTCGGTGCCGATGCGGTTGGATGAGCCCACGTAGGTCGAGTTGCTGACCGCGTGGCCCACCATCGCCCGCTGCCACATCTGGTAGGTATTCGGGCTCTCGACCTCGGCAGGCTCCGAGCCGATGGCGGTCGGGTAGAGCAGGAAGTCGGCCCCCTGGAGCATCATCACCCGGGCGGTTTCCGGGTACCACTGGTCCCAGCAGATGCCCACGCCGACGCGCCCGAAGCGGGTGGGCCACACCTTGAAGCCGGTGTCGCCGGGGTTGAAGTAGTACTTCTCCTCGTAGCCGGGGCCGTCGGGGATGTGGGTCTTGCGGTAGTTGCCGAGCACGCTGCCGTCCGCGTCGATGCACACGAGCGAGTTGTAGTGCGCCTGCCCCGCCCGCTCGAAGTACGAGAGGGGCAGCACCACCCCGAGTTCGCGGGCGAGGTTCTGGAAGCGTCCCACGAAAGGGTGGCCCTCCAGCGGGTGCGCCAGCCCGAAGTAGTCCTCGCGCTCCACCTGGCAGAAATACAGGTTCTCGAAGAGTTCGGGCAGCAGCACGACCTGGGCTCCCTGCCGCGCGGCGTCGCGGACGTGGGCCTCGGCGCGGCTCACGTTGTCCTCCAGCCGGTCGGTCATGTGCATCTGGATCACGGCGAGGGTCACGGGGTCAGACATGGCTCTTCTCCTTGAGCTGCGGCTCCTGTGGACTCAGGCCGAGGCGGCGGGCCACCTCCCCGGCGGGACGGCGCAGGCCGCTGCGAACGTCGAGATACTCGCGGTAGACGGGATCGAAAGTGTGGGTCAGAACGGCCATCACCCCGTGGTGGTTGACCTCCAGCCCGGCGATCACGAAGCCCGTCCGCAGCTTGGGCACGAGGACGGCGCTGTTGGTGGTGTGGTGGTGGCTGCGGACCACGGTGTAGCCCTCGGCGCGGAAGGTTCCGAGTAGGGGCGGCAGCAGGCGGGTGTACAGCCCGCGCCCCCGGTGCCCCGGCAATAGGGCCGTGTTGCTCATATAGAGGGTGCGCTCGTCCCACCCCCGGGCGGAGTGCCAGCCCACCACCTCGCCGCCATGCGCGATCAGCCACGCGAAGGTCGGCACACCAGGCCGGGGCAGCCTCGGCACCTCGCCCCAGTCGAAGGTCGCCGTGTCGTAGGCCGCGTGCTCCAACTGCGCGTACACTTCCCGGTAAATCTCGTTGGAGACGGGGTGGACCGTATATCCGTCCCCAAGGTCGAAGGCGGGCTCGGTTCCGGCAGGAAGAGGCACGCTCACCGGCTGCCCCTCCGCCGCCCCCCCGGCCACGTCGCCGAGGCCCAGCCGCCGCGCCACCTCGCCCGACGCCTGCCGGAAGCCGCTGCGGACGTGCATCGCCTCCCGGTAGCCACCGTCCAGGCTCAGCGTCAGCGCCACGTTCACCCCGCCCTCGTACAGGCTCAGCCCCTGGAGGAAGAACCCGGCGCGCAGCTTGGGAACGATCACCCGGTTGTTGGTCGCGCGGTGGCGACTGGTCACGAGGGGATAGCCCGCCTCGCGGAAGGCGTCGAGGAGGTGCGGCAGCAGCCGGGTATAGAGCCCTTTCCCCTGATATTCCGGCAGAATCCCGGTGTCCGCCATCTCCACCGTCCGCTCGTCTTTCTGGTGGGCGTGGTGCCAGCCGATCAGCTCGTCGCCGTGGTAGACGCCCCACTGGAAGCTCTCACCCAGGGGGGGCGGCGCCTTCCTCGGCGGGTCGAAAGCGTACAGCGAGTTCCCGCCGAAGATGCGATCCTCCAGCCGCTTGCAGGCGTCGCGGTACGCCTCCAGGCTGATCCTGCGCGCCTCGTATCCGTCCCCGAGCCCGATTACCCGCCCGTCCACGGCTCCCCCACCGGCTGCTGCTGGGTCATGCAGTGGAAGCTTCCGCCGCCCTCAATGATGGAGCGGCTGCTCAGCCCGATGACCTCGCGCCCGGGGAAGAGGGGACGCAGCACCTCCAGCGCCCGCTCGTCGTTGGGGTCCCCGTACTGAGGCACGACGACGAAGCCGTTCCCGACGTAGAAGTTCGCGTAGGTGGGCGGCAGGCGACCCTCCGCGCCCTCCAGCCGCCTCACCGGGAGGGGCAGCTCCACGATGCGGAAGGGCCGCCCCTGGGCGTCCGTCATCGCCCGCAGGTCCGCGAGGTTCTTCGCCATGACGGGGTGGTTGGCGTCCGAGGGGTCCTCCGCCACGCTCGTCACGATGGTGCGCTCGTCGGTGAAGCGGGTGATGGTGTCGATGTGCCCGTCGGTGTGGTCGTTCTCCAGCCCGGCGTCGAGCCACAGCAGCTTCTCCACCCCGAGGGTGCCCCGCAGCAGGGCCGCGTACCCCTGCTCGGTCAGCCCCGGGTTGCGCGTGGGCGTCAGGAGGCACGAGCGGGTGGTCAGGCCCACGCCCGCGCCGTTGACCTCCAGGCCGCCGCCCTCCAGCACCTCGGGGCGGTCCCAGTGCCTCAGGCCGAGGAAGGCGGCGACGTGCTCCGGCACCTCGTCGTCCTGCTCCCAGCGGAACTTGCCGCCCCAGGCGTTGAATTTCCAGTTGATGAGGGAGAGTGAAGGTGGCTGAGCGGCGGGTGAGGGAGCTTGCGCCGACCCGTCCCCCGTCACCCGGTCCTCACGCGTCACAAAGATCGGCCCGTTGTCCCGAATCCACACGTCGTCGAGGGGGACGCGGTGGAAGGTCACGTCCACGTCCTCACCCAGCCGCCGCCTCGCGTCCCCTTCGCTCTCCTCGTCGCGCACGAGGAGGTGGACGGGCTCGAAGCGGGCAATCGTGCGCACCAGTTCCGCGAACTCGGCGCGCACGCCCTCCAGGTGGCCGAACCACAGCTCGTCGTCCCCCGGCCAGCTCATCCAGGTGGCGGCGTGGGGGGCCCACTCGGGCGGCATGGTCAAGCCCGACTCGCGCGGCGTGGGGTCTGCGGGCGTCAGGTGCGCGGCGGTGGGAGAGGCAGGGCGGGACGTGCTCACGGCGCGCATTGTCGCACCCACGGGTGGGGGGAAGGTGACGCGGGTGGCCCTGGGGTCGAGGCTCAGCCCAGCAACGACGAGTCGCCGGGGCAGGCGAGCGCGCGGAACCCCGCCGCCTTCTCGCCCAGGCCCATCTCGTCGTAGCAGGCGGCGAGCTTGAGGGCGAAAAACTCCACGGCGCGGCAGTCCTCGCGGCGCTCGGCGGCCTCCAGGCACACGCGGTAGTGCATCACGGCGAGGTGGTACTGCGCTCCCCCTGCTGCGTGTTCGGCCCGGCAATGGCTCATCCTGAGGGACACGATGTCGGTTGCCAACGCTTTCATGATCCCAAGTCTAAACATGCCTCCGACGACATGAATGAAAGGTGAATCCGATTTCCCGCCGTCCTCGGAGCCACCTCACGCTCTCCCCGGGGCTCAGACGGGGCGCACCCGGACCGTCAGCGCGGGCAGATTCACGTCGCCCAGCCGCACCTTGAGCGCCGTACCCACGGGCGCGGGCGTGCTCAGCGGCAGGTCGAGGGCGAGGTCCGGGATCAGCAGGGTCGCCTGCGGGCCGCGGCGGTCCACCACCACCGCCTCCCACTCGCGCCCCGGCTGCGCGGCGATGAAGCGCAGGGTGTGGTGGCGGCGGCTGAGGCGTTCGGCCTGCCGGGTGGCGTCCGCGTTCAGGCTCGCCTGCGCGACGCGGGCGGCGACCTCCTTGCCGCCCAGGGGCTCGCCGCCCGTCAGCGCCGCCCTGAGTTGCTGGTGAACCACGAGGTCGAGATATCGCCGCATCGGGCTTGTCGCCTGGGCATAGAGGTCGAGGCCCATTCCGTGATGGGGCCCCGGCGCGGGCTGGAAGCGGGTGCGGGCCAGCGTCTTGCGCCGCGCCCAGTGGGCGTTCAGGGAGTCGCCCCGCACGTCCCGCGTCGGCGCGTCCTGGGTGGCGAAGGGGAGGGGGAGGGCGTGGTCGTCCGCGTAGATCGCCGCCCCCCACCCCGCCAGCGTCATGCACTCCTGCACGACGGCGCGCATCTCGGGCTTGGGGAGGGGCGTCACGGCGGCACCCGCCTCGTCCGCCCGCACCCGCACCTCGGGGAGGTCGATGCTCAGGGCGCCTTCCGACTCGCGCAGCTCCCGGCTCGCGCGGGCCAGCCGGGCGAGGGTGGCGAAGGGTTCCTCGCCCGCCTCCAGCCGCGCCTGCGCCTCGGTGTACGTCAGCCGGGTGACCCGCACCCGAGTCAGTTGCACGTCCACCGCGTCCGCGTTCCCGTCCGCGTCGAGGTCGAGGCTGATCGAGAAGGCCGGGCTCGTCTCCGAGAGGCCCAGGCCCGCCTTCTCGACCAGGGCGTCGGGCAGCATCCCAATCGTCCGGTCGGGGAGGTAGAGGGTCGCCCCCCGCGCCCGCGCCTCCAGGTCGAGCGGGCTGTCGGGCGGGACGAGGGCCGCCACGTCCGCCACGTGGACCCACAGCCGGGTCAGGCCCCCCTCCAGCGGCTCGATGCCCACCGCGTCGTCCGGGTCGCGGTTGCCCTCGTCGTCGATGGCGAAGGTGGCGAGGTGGGTGAGGTCCAGCCGCTCCTCGTCGGGGAAGTCGGGCACCTCCAGCGTCACGGGCGTCAGCGCGGCCCCCAGTCGGTCGGCGTAAGGCGTCCGCGCCTCCGGCCACAGCCCCAGGCGCAGCAGCAGCGCGTGGGCGGCCTCGGGCGTCTCGGGTTGCCCCAGCTCACGCAGCGCGCGGGACTTCTCCTGCTTGCCGCGCGCCACCAGTTCCACCTCGGTGCGTTGCGCGGGCGTCAGGTCGGGGAGGGGTTGGGTCATGGGAGGCAGGATAGCGGGCCCGTCGCTTCAGACCGGGCGGGTTTTCGAGAATGTAAAGCCTAGCTTACCACGCCTCCGGCAAAGGAGACCATTGACCCTTCTGATTTCGCCTCTATCAGGGCCTGCTGCTCTAAGTATGGAAAGCGGTACTTGACATTCTATGCCTCAGGTGTTTCTATTCTCTCAAAGGAGGGGCGCATGAATGAGCACGCGAACGAGAGTTTCCGCGCGCAGGTGGAGCGTCTGGTGGCCGAGGGCAAACTCACCCCCGAGGAGGCGGCGGGGCTGCTGGAGGGGGAGGAGCGGGGGGTGGCTCCCGCTCAGGAGGTCGCGGGCGTGGACGCGGCCCCAGGCGAGACGCCGCCCGACCTCGACCTGGAGGTGAACGGCTACAGCCTGACCGTGCTGCACGATGGGTCGGTGCCTCGGCCACAACTCAGCGCCAACCGTGAGGGCGGCGAGGTCATCCTCACGGCCACACCGAGCGGCTGGCGGGTGGCCCGCGCCCACCGACCTCAAGGGGGCTGGCCGGGCGGCCTCCCCGTCAAGGTCATCCTCAGCCTGCCCTTCACGCCCCGACACGTTCAGGCCCGAATCCACGGGGGGAACCTCCAACTCCCCGACCTGGCAGGTGAGGCCCGCGCCGACGTGCACGGTGGAAACGTCCACATGGGCCGCGCGGCGAGCCTGACGGCGAACGTTCACGGCGGCAACCTCAAGGCCGCCGAGATGGGCGGCCCGACCCACCTGAACATCCACGGCGGCGGGCTGAGCCTGGAAGGCGCGCGCACCCTGAATGCCAGCGTGCACGGCGGGAATCTGCGCTGGGCCGGTTGCCTGACGGGCGGGGACCACCGGGTCGAGGTGAACGCGGGCAACGTCAGCCTCACCCTCCTGCCCGGCAGCAGCGTCCGCGTGGACGCCGAGGTGACGGTCGGGGGCTTCATGGCGAGCTTCCCCACCACGAAGAGCGGCGGCTTCATGAACGCGCGCCACACCGGGCAGGTCGGCGACGGGGCGGCCTCGCTCTCCTGCCGGGTCACCGCCGGGCAGCTTATGGTCAACACGGCGTGAGGGGGGAAGCGAGATGAAAGAGAAGGTCAAACGTCTGCTCGACCTCGTGCGCGCGGGGCGCCTGAGTCTGGAGGACGCCGCGCCTCTGCTCGCCGCCCTAAGCCCCCGCCTCGCGCTGACGGAGGCCGACCGCGAACTCGTCGCCTCGTTGCTCGCCCGCGAGGAGATGGAGACGGGTCAGGTCGCCGAGCATCTGCTGCTTTTACGCGGGGTGCGCGACGTTCCTCAACCGCCGCCGCCCCCCCGGGCCCCGGGCACGCTGGGTTCGGCAGAGTGGGTACGAACGGGTCCGCTGCCGCGCGGCGTGGACGGCTTCGTGGACCGCCTGACAGGAGGGATCGACACCATCATGGAACGAGTCGAAGACGGCCTGGACCGCACTGTCTGGGGTGGCGCTCCCCGCGCCGGGCGCGGCGCCTCAACCCCTCCCTCCGCCCGCATCCTGCGCGTACAGGTCGAGTCCTCGGAGGGCGACGAGTACACCGCCAACCTCCCCGTCAGCCTCGCGCCGCACCTGGGCAAGCTGATCCCCGCCCACGGCCTGCGGGCGCTGGAACGCGCGGGCCTGAGCGTCGAGGCGCTGCAACTCCTGATTGAGGCCGACCCCCCGCCCGGCGACCTGATCAATGCCGAGGACGGCGAGGGCAACAGCGTCAGGCTCAGCCTGAAGTGAGGCGGAAGGCCGAAGGCAGATGGCAAAAGGCTTTTTGGGTTCGCCTTAGACCTTCGGCCTTCCGCCATCTGCGTAGAGTGACCCCATGCCCCGCCCCCTGCCCCTGCCCTTTCCCGACGAGACGGAAGCCCCGCTCGTCATGGAGCTGCGTTTTCCCACGAGCGGCGTCACCGTGCGCGGCGTGTTCGAGCTCAACGAGTTCGCCACCCTGACGCCCGAGAACCTCGATTTCCTGCGCCTGTACATCCGGGTGCGCGGCAACCTCAAGGAGGTCGAGCGGGTGCTGGGCCTGAGCTACCCCACCGTGCGCGCCCGCTTCGATACCCTGCTGCGCGCCATCGGCTACGAGCCGGAAGCCGCCGACCCCCAGGCCGAGGTGCTGGCGAGCCTGGAACGCGGCGAGATCACCCCGGACGAGGCGGCCAGGAAGCTGCGGCGGTGAGGGGGACGCAGGAAGAAGCCCTCACCGCGTCCCGTGCACTGCCTCCCGCGTCCCTCACAGCACGCCCAGGTAAATCTCGTCCAGCGTGAGGCGGCGGCCCAGGCAGGGAATGTCGATGCTGCCGCTGCCGCTCAGGTCCTGCAACTCCCACCCGCCGTCCTGCCGACTGTAGGCGTACACGCGCCGCTCCCTCTGCTCCACGATCAGGTAGGTCTGGAGGGAGGGGATGGCGGTGTAGACGCCATATTTCCCGAAGCGGTCGTGGGCGGCGGTGCTTTGCGAGAGCACTTCCACAAGCAGGCAGGGGGAGGTCTCGGCGTCGTTGTCGCCGCTGTCCTGGTCACAGACGAGCATCACGTCGGGGTAGAAAAAAGACGTGCTGCCTTCCGTCCTCAGTTTCATGTCGTTCTGATAGAGGCGGCATCCGGCGCGAACGGCATCCAGGTACAGCACGCCAAAGACGTTGCCGCTGATCAGCGCGTGCGGGCGGCTTGCCCCCGCCTGCCCGTGCAGCGGATACACGAAGCCCCCCACGTACTCGCGCTTGTAGGGGCTTTTCTCCTCCGTTCGCAGGTACTCCTCCACGCTCATCGCTCGGGGGGCGGGGTCGCTCATGGCCCCATCGTAAGCCGCGCGAGGTCGTCCCACACCATCCACACCTCGCGCAGTTCGCCGCCGCTCGGCAGCGTCTCGGTCCTCTCGCCCGCCTCACGTCCGCCCAGGTGGGCGTAGTAGGCCCGGGTGGGGTTTTGGTCCAGCACCCACAGGGCCAGCGACCGGAAGCCCCGTTCCCGCAACTCGCGCGCCAGGGCCGAGACGAGCGCGCGGCCCACGCCACGCCCCTGCGCCAGCTTCAGCGCGTAGAGCGTGTACAGCTCCGCGTCGAAGCCGGGGTGCTCGCGTGCGGGGCCCCCCGAGGTGAAGGCGACGACCTCCCCCTCCCGCTCGGCGACGAGGACGACCTCGCCCGTCCCGGCGGCCAGGTGGCGGGTCCAGAAGCCTTCGCGGCGCTCGCGGGCCACCTCGCCCGTCGCCCGGGTCAGGAAGTCCTCCGGCATCAGGCCCGTGTACGTCTCCCGCCAGCTCGTGACGTGGACGTGGGCGATGCCCGGCGCGTCGGCGGGGACGGCGGGGCGGACGAGGAAGGGCAGGGTCATGGCCCAGGGTACGGGGTCAGTCGTCGGCCTGCACCTCGGCCTCTTTCTGCCGCTCCCGCCACGCGGCGTAGGTCAGGCGGTCGAGGGAAAAGGTGTCGCGCGTTCGGGTGTACGTCCCCCGCCCCCCCATCCGCCCCACCAGATCGAGCGCGGCGGTCTCGACGTGGTGACGTTCCAGGTTCTGCACCGCGTCCGCGCGCAGGTGCAGCCCCAGCACCTCGCCGAGGATGACGCGGGTGCGCCCGATCAGGACCGTCTGTACCTCCCGGCACTCCAGGCTCGCCGGGCTCTGCGCCACGCGCGGCACCCGCACGCGCACCCCGGGGGCGAGGGCCACCCCCAGCGTCTCGGGCTCGCCCTGCTCATACGGGAAGTCGGTGGCGGTCGCGTTCATCACGTGGGCGAGCCCCTCGCTCACGAGGTTGACCGTGAACTCGCCGCCCCGCCCGATGTTCAGGGCAGTGTCCTTCGGCGTGCCGTCCGCCCGGTCGCCGGGTCCGAAGGCCACGACCGCCGGGTCCGAGCCCATCAGGCCGAAAAAGGAATAGGGGGCGAGGTTGACGTGCCCGCCCCCTCCCAGGGTGCTCACCCAGGCGATGGGGCGCGGCACGACCACCCCGGCGACGAGCTTGTAGACCTCGGCAGGAGCGAGGGCCGAGAAGTCGAAGTGGAGGTGGGGGGCTCCGGAAGCGGTCATGGCCCAGGGTAGCGGCTCGGTGGCGGAACGCTATGCTCGGGGGGTGCCGGACGCTCAGCCGCTCACCTACCGCGAGGCCTACGCGCGGCTTTCCCGCATCGCCGCCGAGCTGGAGAGCGGGGACGCCGACCTCGACCGGGTGCTGCCGCTGCTGGAGGAGGCGAAGACCGCCTACGCCGCCTGCCGGGAACGCATCGAGGCGGTGCGGGCGGTGCTGGCCGGGGAGTGGGCGACCACCGAGCCGGACGTGGACGAGGACGACGAGGCGGACGATCCCCCCGGGGACGACCCGGACGCCGATCCCTACTGACGGGCGCTCGGCGTATGCTCGCCCCATGAGCGACGCCCGCCCCTCCGCCGCGCCTCCCGCCGAAACGCTCCGGGCCCCCAGGGTCAATCCGCTCGTGTACCGCCTCGTGGTGACCGTCACGACGCTGCCGATCTTCCTGCGGGGTCAGAGCATCGAAGTCCACGGGCGCGAGAACGTCCCGCCGCCCGGCACGCCGCTGATCGTCGCCGGGAACCACCGCACGGGCTTCGACCCCTTCCTGATCGCGCGCAGCCTGCCGCCGGGCCGTTACCTGCAATTCATGGCGAAAAAAGAACTCTTCGTCCCGGTCATCGGCCCAATCATCCGCGCGGGCGGGTCCTTCCCGGTGGACCGCAGCGCGAACGACCTGGGGGCGGTGCGGACCAGCCTGCGCGTCCTCCAGGGGGGCGGGACCCTGGGCATCTTCCCCGAGGGCACGCGCGGCGGGGGCGAGTTGCAGGGCGGCGTGGCCCTCCTCGCGCTCAAGGGCAAATCTCCCGTGCTCCCCGTGGGTCTGAGCCGGGTAGGCCGGCGCTGGATCGTCCGCTTCGGTGAACCCATCGAGCCCACCGGGGGCATCAAGGCCCTGACCGCCCTGATCGGCGAGCGCATCGCCGCCCTCGCCGAGCCGGTGGAGGGGGGCGTCCGGTCACGGTGAGGGAGGCCGGGCCGGGGCTATAGTGGCCCGCGACGGGCGTGGGGGAAGCCGGTGGAATTCCGGCACTGTCGCGCAACGGTAAGGGTGCTCTTGTGGGGGTCCCGAGTCCGAACACCCGCCCCGTCCGGGCCGAAGCTCCCCGACCGGAGCGGCCCGTGCCCCGACCTCTCGCGGACTGGAGGAAAGCGCCGGGTTCCTTGCATCCTTGCAGTCGAGCCCTGGACGTGCCCCCTCCGCCGCCTCCCTTCACCGGGGGCGGTGCTGCTTTGGCCGCGCGGGGAGGAGGAACGAGACCCATGCTCCCACCCCCGACCCTCCACCCCCTCTCTGGCCCACCGGGGCGCGATGAGCCTTGAACGAGAGGGCCGCGCGCCCGCCCTTCCCGCCGCCCGGCCCCGGGTCTTCGGGGGCACCTTCGCGCTCGTGGCCGGTCTCCTCGCGGTCGTCGTGCTCGCGGTGGGGCTGGGGAGCGTCTATATCCCACCCGGCGAGGTGATTGGGGCCCTGTGGCGCGGGCTGAGCGGCGCCGAACTCGCCGGGAGCGACGTGATCGTGTGGCAGCTCCGATTGCCGCGCGTGGTGATGGCGGTGATCGTGGGCGCGTGCCTGGCGGTGTGCGGCGGGGCCTTTCAGGGGGTCTTCCGCAACCCGCTCGCCGACCCCTACCTTCTCGGCGCGGCGAGCGGGGCGGCGCTGGGGGCGACGGTCGGGATCGTGGCGGGGTGGTCGCGTCCCGTCCTTCCCCTCGTCTCCCTTGCGGCGTCCCTCGCGGCGGTCGGGCTGACGCTCGCCCTCGCGCGGGAGGGGCGGCGCTTTCCCACCACCCGCCTGATCCTGGCGGGGGTGGTCGTGGGGAGCGTCCTGAGTGCCTTCACCACCTTCCTGATCCTGCGCGGCGAGGACAGAGCAAGGCAGGTGCTCGCCTACACCCTGGGCGACCTGGGCTTCAGCGGCTGGCGCGACGTGGGAACGGTGCTGCCCTACGCGGTGATCGGGTGCGGCGTGCTCGTGGGGCTGGGCCGCGCGCTCGACACCCTGCAACTCGGCGACCTGACCGCGCGCAGCCTGGGGGTGCCGGTGGAGCGGCTGCGATTGATCGTCGTGATCGCCGCGAGCGTGGCGACCGCCGCCGCCGTCGCGTACGTGGGGATCATCGGCTTCGTGGGACTTATCGTGCCGCACGTCGCCCGGCTGGTGTGGGGATCGGGGCACCGGGTCCTGCTGCCCGTCTCCGCGCTGCTGGGAGGCGCGCTGCTCGTTCTCGCCGACCTGCTGGCACGCACGACGGTCCTCTCGCAGGTCGGCGTGGTGACGACGCTGCTGGGGGGGCCGTTCTTCCTGTGGCTGCTGCGGCGGGGTGGGCGTGAGTAGGGCGGTCGGCGGTCAGCCGTCAGCCGTCGGCGTGGACACGTTGGAGGCGCGGGAGCTGCACGTGCGGGCGGGAACGCACCCGGCGGTGCGGGGGGTGAGTGCGGCGTTCCGGGCCGGGGAGTTCGCCGCCGTGATCGGGCCGAACGGGGCGGGGAAGAGTACGCTGCTGCGGGCACTGCTGGGGCTGAGCCGTCCGGAGGCGGGGGAGGTGCGGCTCTCGGGCCGTCCGCTGGCGGGGTGGTCCCGGGCGGAGCGGGCCCGGACGCTCGCCTACCTCGCGCAGGGGGAGGAGCTGCCCCTGGAGGCCCGAGTCCGCGACGTGGTGGCCCTCGGACGCGGGGCGGGCGCCTGGAAGTGGGGCCTGATCCCCACCCGGCCCTGGACCCAGGCCGACGAGGACGCGGTGACCGCGGCGCTGGAACGCACCGACACCCGGCGTTTCGAGGACCGCCGCGTCCGCGAGCTGTCGGGCGGGGAGCGGCAGCGGGTCTCCCTGGCCCGGGCCCTGGCCGCCGGGCCCCGGTTCCTGCTCCTCGACGAGCCCACCAACCACCTCGACCTCGCCTACGGGCTGGACCTCCTGCGGCACCTGCGTTGCGAGGTCGCCGGGGGCCTGGGCGTGGTCGCCGTCCTGCACGACTTGGGCCTCGCCGCCCGCGCCGACCGCCTGCTGCTGCTCGCCGGGGGCCGGGTGCTCGCGCAGGGCCCCCCCGAAGAAGTGCTCACCCCCGCCCACCTCCACGCCGCCTACGGGCTGCGGGCGAGGGTCGCGCGTGACGGGGAACGCCTGCTCGTCATCCCGGAGGACTGACCTACCTTGCCGCCGAAATACTTCGAGACCCGTGGGCACCTGCTCGTCTGCCAGGGCCCGAACTGCAAGGCCCGCGGCTCGGCGCTGCTGTACCGCGCCCTCTGGACCCACCTGGAGCGCCACTCGCTGGCCTACTACAAGACGGGCGGCAGCGTCCGCCTGACCGAGAGCGGCTGCCTGGGCGCGTGCAGCTTCGGCCCGGCCCTCTGTGTGTACCGCTCCCGACTGGGCCGACTGGAGGAGGGCTGGTACGCCGCCGCCGACCTCCCCCTCGCCTCGGCGGTGGCGCGGGCGGTGCAGGAAGAGGCGGAGTTGCCGGGAGAGCGGCGGTACGGGCCGGGCGAATGAAGCTTTGTCCCTGGAAGGCGGGTAAGCCTCACGCAGGCTGGGACAAAGGCCGGGCAGGGGGGGTGTAGAGAGGGGTCATGGAGCCGGTCAACCTCATCTCTGTGTCCGTGAAACGCCCCCGGTTGCGACCGTGGATCGACTTCGGCGGTTTCTTCGCCTTCTTCGGCATCTCGGGGGTGGACCACGACCGCGAGCAGCGTGTCCAGAGGCGTTTCGAGGAGGAGTTCTACCGCAACCGGGTGACCGCGACGCTCTCGGCCCGCGTCGCCCCCGGCACCTATGCCCTGGGCGGACTGCCGGAGGAGGCCAACCGCCTGGGCTGGACCGTCTTGCCGAGCGGAACGGCGACCACCCGCCTGAGCGACGACAGCCTCGCCAGCCTGCGGGCGTGGATGGAGCGGGGGTCACGGAAGGTCGAGCCCACGCCGCTGTAGGGGTGGGTCGGTCAGGGGCGAGGTGTCGGAGAATCCGCCGCTAAGTTTAGTTCTGAAGCAAGGAGAAGAGAAGGATTAGCTCACGGAAAAATTCGTAGAGCCAGTAAAGCGACAACACACCAAAGAAAATGGCCCAGCCCAACTTCCTCTGCTTCCAGAACCACAGGGTGCTGGGGATAGAGCCGATCAGGACCAGGACATGCAGCCCCATCTTTCCCAGAAGTTGGGAGGCTGTGGATGGGCCCCAGATGCTCAGGCTGAGAAACAACACGGCAGGCAAAATCACCACGACATATTGAAGAGAGGTCAAACCGCGCGGCTTGGTCACCCCCTGCTCTTCCGTCACCGCCACAGCCCGCCCACCCAGGCCAGCCCGAAGCACACGCCCGCTGCGATCAGGGCGACCAGCATGGGGGCGAGCGGCCACTGAATGCCCGGGGCAGCGCGGCCAAGCTTGCCCCGAGCGGTGGCCTCGGCTCCTGCCGTCCGCGACGCGCCGAGGGCCATCGCCCCGGCCAGGACGCACAGGGCGGTGCCCGCGAAGTTGAACCCGGCCAGCACGCTCGCCAGCCCGTTCCTGAACAGCAAGAGGCCGAGAAGGGCGCAGACGGCGCCGAAGCCCACCCCGTACAGCGCCCCGCGTTGGAGGAGGTCTCCCAGCGCGGCCCACCGATTCCGGGGTTCAGTTGAAGAGTTCATAGCTCGGGGTAAGCCTGTCGGACAGATTCGGTGCTTCCAGGCAGGGCCGATAGCCGAGCTGGTGAGGTTAAGGGGGCCCGTTCTCATCTCCTCCCCTGGCTGTCGCCCGGACGCTCTGGCCGGTGTGCGGGCGGCGAAGTGAAACCCCATGCCTTCCTTCTCGAAGGGGGCATGGGGCAACCTGTGGTCTCCAGGAAGGATGGGATCAGGGCGTGAGTTTGACGAGCAGGGCGTCGTCCATTCCGGCATTCGTCTGGCTGGTGAATGCTCCACCCGTGTACCCCGCCAGGTAGACGCTGCCATTCGTTCCCGCCGCCGCTCCCAGCACGGTATCGAAAGAAGACGTTCCCAGTTGCCGGGTTGCGAGCAGGTCCCCGTTCGCCCCGTATTTCAGCACGAAGATGTCTTGGGCGCCCGCGCTGCTCTGCCCCGGCAACGAAAGCGCCGTGATCCCACTGACAAAGGCGTTGCCCGCCGGGTCCACCGCGACATCCGTAATCTGCTGGGTCACGGCTCCGGGAATTCGTTCCTCGTCGGAGGGACCAAATTGCCGACTCCAGACGACAGGGCCGGAGGAGCCGAACTTTGCCAGGAAGTTGATGCCGCTCCCGACGTTGTCGCTTCCCTCCAGCGTGCCCGTCACATCCCCTCCGACATAGCTGTTGCCCTGGGCGTCCACGCCGATCTTGACATTGCTGATGAAGCCGCCCTCGCCCGTGGAGGGCCTCTTCGCCCCGAGTTGCTGGGTCCAGACCTCCTGCCCAGCCGACGTGTACTTCCGGACGAAGCCGTCCCTTCTCCCGGTCTGGGTCGAACCCGGGAAGGCCGTCGCCGTCACGCCGGCGATGTACACGTTGCCGCCCGCATCCACCGCCGCGTCCAGGGCCTCGCTCGCCACAATCTCCCGGAATGATCCGTCGCCGTTGGGGAAGTCGCGCTGCGCCGTCGCAAACTGCTGACTCCAGACCAGCTCCCCTGCCGGCGTGTACTTGCGAACGAAGGGGGCGGGTGACCCGGGGAGCGGGGGAGGACCGTCGTATCCCTGCTGCCCGGGGAGCAGCGCGCCGGAGTTGCCGACCACGTAGACGTTGCCGCTGTCGTCCACGCCAAGCCCCGCGATCAGGTCACGTTCCGCCGAGCCGAACTGCCGGGTCCAGACCAGGGTGCCGTCCGGGGCATACTTTTGCAGGACCACATCGGAGCCTCCGGAGGCGGTCTCACCGAAGAGGGTCCCCAGGACGTACGCGTTACCGCTTGGGTCGGCGCTCACTCCCTGAACAAGGACATCCGAACTGATCTGACGGGTCCACACTTCCGTGCCCTGGGCGCTGACCTTCCGCACGATGGGCTCGGGGCTGTTGCCCACCACGTAGCTCTCGCCGGTGGCCGTCACGGCAACGTCCCTGAGGAGGTCGTTACCTGCCGTGCCGAACTGGGAGACGAAGCTGGAGGGCTGGGTGGGGGGTGGCGGAGCAGGAGGCGTCGGCGTCTTCTCGACAGGCTCGATGGTCAGGTAGTCGACGATGGCGTTGCGGTCCCTGCTACGGCCCTCGTACAGGTCGTTGATGAACGACAGGTTGAACACCTGCCCCGGCTTCAGGTCGAAGTCCCCGAACTTCCGGTTGACATACGTCGCCGAGTCCAGCGTCGCCACCGCCAGCCGTCGTTGCCGCGCGTCGTTCAAATCGACGGTGGGCCAGCCCTTGTACTCCTCGCCCTTCCCCACGACCGAGACGGTGTAACGCCCGGCCTTGACGCTGCCCGGGACGACGAAACGTACGTTGTCGTTGGTGCCCAGCAGGATCACGGCCTTGCCGCCGGAGGCATTGGGATCGTTGATGATGCGGCCTCCGTTGCGCGGATCGGCGACGGTCTGCGGGGTGGTGAAGGCCTGGATGGTGCCGGCCTCAGCCTCGAACTGCATGTCGTTGAGAGCCCCAGCAGCGGGTGTGGAGGCCTGCTGGCTGCACGCGGCCAGCGCCAGGCTCAGCAGCAACAGGCCCGCATGGCGTACAGATAAGGTGGGAGTAAGGTGCTTGGATCGTTCCTCGGGCATACGTCCTCCTAGGTCGTGACGCGGGGCGTCATACCGACGACTTCAGGCTCGAATTGTCGCAAGTGGAGTCCACTCATCCTACACATCTTTTAAAAATTTCGCATTCATTGTTGAGTCAGAAGGCGGTCAGCTTCCCACCACCGCAACAGGAAGGAGTTGGGAAGACGTGAGGTCGAGCGGTTCCGGCTGCGACCTGCACAGGGAAGTTCCCTCTCCGACTCCCAGAGGAAGCGCACGCCGCGGCTCCCCGCTTCTGGTCGTGGACGGGCGCCGCCTGCCGAGGACGGTGATGGTCTGGCAGGCCGTGCTAGGGGAGGGTCGAGTGATGTCACGGAGCAAACTTCCGCGCTTACAGGCCAGGGTGAAGGGCAGAAGCGAGATCAGGGCCACGCCGTACTCGACCTGGCCCTGCACGATTGGCTGACCCCGCCCCTACCCCCGCACCACCTCCAGAATCTTTTCCCCGTACTTGCGCAGCCGCTCGGGACCCATGCCGCGCACGGCCCGCAGGTCGTCGAGGGTGTAGGGCACCCGGCGGGCGATCTCGGCCAGGGTGGCGTTGCTGGCGATGATGAAGCGGCTGACCTCCTGCCGCTTGGCCTCGGCGTTGCGCCACTCGCGCAGCCGGGCGTACACGGCGGCCTGCTCGTCGGTGAGGTTGGCCGCCGGATCGGGCGCGCCCCCCCCCGCCTCCGCCGTCGGCAGGTCGGGCGGCAGGTCGGGCAGGGTGGGGGTGGGCTCGGGCTCCGGCTCGGCGGCCCGGGTCGGCTCGGCCTCGGCGGGCGTCTCCTCCACCGCGTCCACCGTCACGTCTGGGGCGGCGAGGGGCGGCGTGGGTTCCAGCTCGGGGGCGTCGGGCCCCGCGCTCACGGGGGTGGGCAGGGGCGCGGGCGCCGGGGGCGGGCTGCTGAACACGATCTCCGGGGTCCACGGCGCCTCCTCAGGCGGGAGGGGCTCGGGCGCGTCGAAGGTCACCCGGTCGAGGCCCCGGGGCGCGTCGGCGCGGGGGACGTCGGGCTGCGGCTGGTCGGGCCGGGGGAGGTCGGCGCGGGCGGGGCGGTCGGGCCGGCCCCCCCGGTCACGCCGGAAGCGGTCGTCGCGTCGCGGCGGGGCCTCTTCCTGAACGGGCGCAGGGGGGGGGGGGTCCTGCGGCTCGTCCTGCCCGTCCATCTCCGGGGTGCCCTCCAGGTCTCGCACGAGGGGGATGGGGGCGTTGACCGGCTCCTGCACCTGGGGGGCGCGCAAGAGGGCGAGGGCCGTCTGCGCGTCCTGCAACCCGGGCGTGAAGATCACCCCGCCCTCGACGCTGCGGGTGGCGGCGAGCACCCCGCCGGGGAGGTGGGGGGTGTCGGGCGCCGCGTCGGGGGGCAGCAGCAGGGCGGTCGGGCCGAAGGGGAGCGCGCCCCCGCCCAGCCGCTCGGCGAGTTGGGCGGTCGTGCGGGCGGCGCGGGCGAGCCGCAGGGGCAACGTCGCCACGTCGCGCAGGGCGAGGGCCACGGTCAGGTCGGCGGGGGCGGGGGCCGCGGGGGCGGGCGCGCGGCCCGGGCCGAAGAGCAGCGCGAGGTGCCCGTCGCCGAAGCCGGTCAGCGTCACCGGGTCGCGGTAGACCACGTAGGCGGCGCCGCGCGAGGTCCAGCCTCCCCCCGGCGCGAGGGTGGCGTCCACGATCACGGGCACCCCGGCGCGCGCCGCCCGGCGCAGCAACCGGTCGTCGGGCTCGGCGAGCCACACGCCGCGCGCGCCCGTCCAGTCGGCGTCGAGCCCGGCGGCGGCGAGGCCCTGCCCGGCGAGGGCCGCGCGGTTCACGCCCAGCCGCTCGTCCACCCGCAGCACGCCGGGCCCCAGCAGCGCGGCGAGTTGCCGGGCGAGCGCGGCCTCGCCCGCCAGGGTCAGGCCCCAGTCGGCCCCCTCCAGCGCGGCGAGGGCGCCCGCGAGCCGGGTGTGGGGGTCGCCGCGCTCGGCGTGCAGGGCCACCAGCCGCGCGTCGGGCCGCGGGTCTGGGCGGGGCTGGGCGTACGGGGCGTCAGGCGAGTCGGTCATGGCGCCCATTGTGCCGCACGGGCGCCCGTCTCCCGCCCGCAGATGGGGAAGGGGTGAACGGGGGGGGGCAACGGGCCCGGCCCGCGCACCTGCGGCAACCTCCGCCCGCCGGGGAGCGTACCGTGGGGCGTATGCGAACCCTCCTGCTGACGGCCCTGCTGCTGAGCCTCCCCTCCGCGAGTGCCCAGGGCGGGGCGAGCCCGGCCACCCCGCCCGCCGTCTCCGCCCCCGCCGCGGGCACGGTGACCCTGAGCCTGAGCGCGCAGCCCGGCACGCTGGTCGAACTCGCCCAGACCACCGTCACGCGCCTGACCCTGGAGGACGTGCGGGTGACGGCCCCGGACGGCGGCACGGGCCCGAGCGAGGCGGAGCTGAACGAGCTGCGGCGTGGTCTTCAGGAGGCGTTGGCCCAGGCGGGCGCCCAGACCACTTCCGGCAAGGTCTTCTACCGGGTGCAGGAACGCGCCGCCGACGGCACCGTCACCCTGCTGAACACCGTGGTGACCGAGCCCCCCGGTCAGGGGCCCCTCTCCATCCGCCTCGTGCAGACGGTGGCCCCGGACGGCAGGGTGACGCTGACCCGCATCGAGAGCGACAACCCGCTCGTGCAGTCCGCCCTCTCCGGCCTGAGCCCCGAGGCGCTGCGGGCCCAGTCGGGTACGGGCGGGGACCTCACGGGCGTGTACGGGCAGGCCTTCGCGTCCGGGCAGACCGTCACCCGGACGAGCACGGTGGACGTGCAGGCCCTGCTGGGCAGCCTCCTGGGGTCCTTCGCCGCCGGGCTGGGGGGCGGGGAGAACCCGCTCGGGCAGGTGCAGGCGAGCCCCCTGACCGTCACCACGGCCACGACCTACCGGGGCGTGAACCCGGCAGGGCTCCACGTCTTCGACACCCGCACCACCACGGGCGCGTGGACGCTCGACTTCGGCGGCGCGCAGGCGGCGGGCCCGGGCCTGCGCCTCGAACTGCTGGAGGGTTCGCAGGGCGGCGGCCTGAGCCTCTACCGCCCCGACGGCCTCCCGGTGGGCAGCGCTCAAACCCAGGCCATGCGCCTGCGGGTCAGCCTGACCCAGCCCGGCGGCGAGCAGCTTCAGATGCTGGTCCGCCTCGACCAGACCGTCACCCTGCGTCCGCGCTGAGGAAGAGAGGGCTCGCCACGTTGGTGGGCAGGCCCCCTCCTATTTCCCGAATCTGCGGTCCCGCCCCTGGAAGTCGCGCAGGGCGCGCAGGAAGTCCACCCGGCGAAAGCCCGGCCAGTACACGTCGCAGAAGTAGTACTCGGAATACACGCTCTGCCACAGCATGAAGCCCGAAAGCCGGATCTCGCCGCTCGTGCGGATGATGAAGTCGGGGTCGGGAACGCCCGCCGTGTACAGGTGTGCGCTGATGTCCTCGGGCTTCAGCCTCTCGATCACGCCCGCCAGCGTCTCGCCCGCCGCCGCCTGGGCCGCGAGGTACTGCTTCACGGCGTCCACAATCTCCTCGCGGCCCCCGTACCCCACCGCGATATTCAGGAGCATCCCGTCGTATGAGGCGGTCTTTTCCTCCAGCTCGCGCAGGGCGTCGAGGACGTTCACTGGAAAATCGTGGTGCTGCCCGATGGCGCGCACGCGCACCCGGTTGGCGTGGATGCGCGGGTCGGTGGCGAGATTGAGGGCCTCGCGTTCCAGCAGCGCCAGGATATGCGCGAGTTCCTCGGGGGCGCGGCTCACGTTGTCGGTACTCAGCACCCAGATGGTCACGGCGGGAATGCCCAGCTCCAGGCACCACTGCAAGACCTCGTGTGCCTTGTCCGCCCCGAACGAATGCCCCAGATCGCGTTGCAAACCGCTCGCGCGGGCAAAGCGCCGGTTGCCGTCGAGAATCAGGCCGAGGTGCTGGGGCAATTTGCCGTGGTCCCGCACCGCCCGGGCGAGGCGTTGCTCGTAGCCCCACAACAGGGCGCCGCGCGCCGCGTCACGCGTTTTCTTGGCGGTACGCAGGGCGGCTTTGAGGGGCGGGCGGGTCATGACGGGCGTCAGTGTAGCGCCTGGGGGGGAGGGCGGCTTCCATCCAAAGGGGCAGGGAGAGGAGGGGCATGGCGTTACGGTGGGCGGCGCGGCGGAGGTAGAGGGGCAGGGGGAGCTTTCCGCTGCGCTCGGCAAGGACAAAGGGGCGGCGCGGGTGGACGGGTTCTCCTAAGTGCAAGGTGTGATCTTGTTGCGTCCCGTCTGCGTGCCCACCGTCTCGCTGCGCGAGCCGACGTGGTTGTGGGCCAGGAGCGTCCAGTCATGAGCACTCATGGGGCGTCCGGATTGACGTTTTAAAAAGCACAAGCCCTTAGCGCTTTTTGCCCCTCCCCCTTGAGGGGGGAGGCTGGGAGGGGGTGACCGTGCAGGGCAGCCAAACCCACTCGAAGTGTCCTGCTACTTCCCTCAAGCAAAGTCGGTAGGGCAAGCTGTCCCCCTTGGCCCCCTTCACGCCTCAGCGAACAGCGACCCCTCCCGCGCCCGCCACAGCCCCAGCGCCTTGTGATCCAGTCGGGAGAGGGCGGCGTCGGCGACGGGGGTACGCGCCGGGCCCCCCTGCCCCCCGTAGACGGTCAGCGTCACGAGCCTATGGGTCATCGTGTGGGTGACGGTACCCAGTTCGCCCGTCACCGTCGCCCCCAGCCGCGCGGCGAGGCGGGCCACTGCGTCCCATTCGGCCTCACCGTCCCCGACGACCTCGGTGGGCAGCCCCATCAACCCGCCCAGCAGGGTCCCCTCCCGCCGTTCGAGCACGGCCTCGCGGTCGTCGCCGAGGAGCAGGGCCACGGCACGAACCTCGCGGACGGCGGCGCGGACCCTGGGGGCGGGGAAGGAGGCGGGCTCCCCCGACGCGAAGGCCGCGCACCACGCGGAGACGGGGCACTCGTGGCAACGCGGGTTCTTGGGCGTGCAAATGGTCGCCCCCAGGTCCATCACCGCCTCGTTGAGGGCGCCGGGGCGGGCGGGGTCGAGCAGGTCGTCGGCCCGCGCCTGCACCCACGTTTCCGTCGGCTGCCGCTCGCCGTGGATCCGCGCGAGCACCCGCCGCACGTTGCCGTCGCTGACCGCCCTGGCCTCCCCGAAGGCCAGGCTGGCGACCGCCGCCGCCGTGTAGGGGCCCACGCCGGGCAAGGCCCGCCAGCCCTCGTGGGTCATCGGCATTCCCCCCCGCACGATCACGCCCGCCGCCCGGTGCAGGTTCCTGGCCCGCGCGTAGTAGCCGCAGCCCTCCCACGCCTTGAGAACGGCCTCGATGGGAGCGGCGGCCAGCGCCTCCACCGTCGGGAACGCCTCCAGAAAACGCTCGAAGTACACCCGCCCGCGCGCCACCTGGGTCTGCTGGAGCAGCACCTCGGACACCCACACCCGGTAGGGGTCGCGCCCGCCCTCCGGCCCCACACGCCACGGCAGGTCGCGTCCGGCGCGGTCGAACCAGCCCAGCAGCGCCGCGCGCACGGCGGGGAGGTCGGCGGGGGAGAGGGTCACGGGGGGAAGTGTAGACCGGTCAAGGTAGGGTGAAGGTACGGACGCTCCGATTTCTACAGTACGCCAATGGCGTATAGTAGGGGGTATAAGTCAGGCTGGGAACTCGGCATGGTGATTGTCGAAACGAGTGTGTTCACCCGCCTGATCCGTGACCTGATGGGCGAAAACGAGGACCGGGAACTCCAGAACATGCTCGTCGCCAACCCGGAAGTCGGCAAGGTCATCCGGGGAAGCGGCGGACTTTGCAAAACGCGCGTCAGCCACGACAACCTCGGCAAGAGCAAAGGGTTACGCTTGATCTATTACTATGCCGAGACCCAGCGACAGTTGCTCATGCTGTACATCTACCCGAAGTCTCAGGCCACGGACCTGACCCGAGCCCAGGTGGCGGTGCTCCGCCAGATCATCGAGGCGAACTACCCATGAACGAAGCCATGTTCGACGAGCTTGTCGCCAGCGTGAGGGAGGGGGGCGAGATTTTGAGCGGTCAGCGTGCCCCCTCGCGCGCCTTCGACTTTCAGCCGCTCGATGTCACCCGCATTCGGGAACGTCTGAGTCTCAGCCAGCCGAAATTCGCCGCCCTCCTCGGCATCAGTGTGGCGACGCTTCGCAACTGGGAGCAGGGCCGCCGCACCCCGGAAGGCCCCGCCCGGGTTCTTCTCAGTGTCGTGGACAAGCACCCCGAGGTGTTGCGTGACCTGAACCTCGGACCTTCTCAGGGTGGCTCGTAAGGAGGACTCCCGCGCCACCCTGCACAACACGTTCCGGCCTCCGACTCGGTTTGAAGTCGGAGGCCGGAGCAGTTGAGGGTTACAACCCCTTGATGTACTCGTGCAGCGCCTTGATCTGGTCGTCGGTGGGGGGTGCCCCGTCCAGCCCGGTGTCCGCGAAGTGCGGCATCACGGTCGAAAGGGTCCGCCCGCCCGGCGCGTGCCCGTTCAGGACCGCCTCGGCGAAGTCCGCGAGCGCCCAGCCCTTCGTCTCCGCGAGGCTGGGGCCGACCCCGCCCTGGGCTTGCGCTCCGTGGCACCCGGCGCAGTTTCCGGCGTACAGCGTCTGTCCGTTGGGGGGCGCGGGTTTGGTGGAGGCGGCGACCACTGCCCCCGCGTTCGCGCCCGCAATATTCAGCCCTGCCCGGTATGAGGTCACCCCGATGGCCGTCCCCAGCACCACGAAGGTCAGGGCGGCGACGATCTCACGCCTGGAGAAGAAACGGTCGTCACTCACAGGTGTTGCCTCCTTTCTGGCCGAATCGCGTCACCACAGCCGCGCTCCCGGGACGAGCTGGGCGTCCGCGATCATCGGGCCGAGGACGGGGAGGTACACCAGCAACACGAGGAAGAAGGCAAAGACCGAGATGGCGAGCAGCGGCTCGGTGCGCCGGACGAGCAGGCTGGCCTCCGAGAGCTTCTCCCCAGCAGGGCTGATCGCCTCGCTGTAGGGGATGGGCACCGCGTCCCCGTCCTGCACACGCTTCGAAAGCAGCGTGCGGAACAGCACCCAGAAGAACAGCAACCCGCCCACGAGGAGGACGATGCCGCTCAGGCCCGTCAGCGCCTGCGGGACGGCGAGATTCATCTGGCGGTAGATGTCCTGCGCGGTGGTGCTCATCTGCGAGCGGCGCGGCACGCCGAGGAGCCCCTGCCAGTGCATCCCGAGGGCGAAGAGCATCATGCCGACGAACCACAGCCAGACCGACCAAGACGCCAGGCGCGGGCTGAAAAGCCGCTTGCCCGTCAGGTGCGGGATGAACCAGAAGGCCACCCCCATAAAGGTCAGCGTCGTCGCCGTGCCCACCGTGATGTGGAAGTGCCCGGGAATCCAGGCGGTGTTGTGCACGACCGGCCCGAAGGCCAGGCTCGCGTTCACCACGCCGCCCGCCCCCCCGAAGATGAAGGAGGTCATGGCGAGCACCTGCGCGCTGAAGGAGGCGTTGCCCCAGGAGAGGCGGCCTATCCAGCCGACGAGCCCCCGGCCTCCCCGCGCCCGCGCCCCGTCCTCCAGGCTGGCCGCCACGCTGAAGGCGGTCAGGAGGGTGGGCACGGCGACCAGGAAGGTCAGCAGCATGTGGATGCTCTTCCAGGTATTCGAGATGTTGGGGTCGGCGTACTGGTGGTGCAGCCCCACGGGCACGCTGAAAATCAGGAACAGTACGAAGGCCAGCCGGGCGAGCCCCTCGGAGGCGACGCGGCCCCCCGCCTGCCGGGGCAGGAAGGCGTACCACGAGATGTAGGCGGGCAGCACCCAGAAGTACACGATGGGGTGCCCGGTCCACCAGAAGAGCGTGCGCGCCAGCAGCGGGTCCACCCCGGAGGTCAGCCCCAGCGACCACGGGATCAGCAGGACGATCACCTCGACGACGATCCCGAGCGCGGCGATGGACCACATCAGCCAGGTGGCGACGCTCCCGAAGGTGACGAGCGGGGTGACCCGGCCCGGGTTCTCCCGCTTCCAGCGCCACCACGTGTGGACGACCTGCCCCGCGACGAGCAGGCTCGACCCCACCATCACCCCCGCGCCGATGTAGAAGAGGGGGCTCCCCTCCAGCGGCGGGTAGAAGGTGTAGAGCACGGTCGCGTCGTTCGTCAGCAGCGGCACGGCGGCGGTGAGCAGCCCGGCGGTCATCAGGAGGTAGGTGAACCAGGCAAAGCGCAGGTTGATCCGCGCGCCCAGGTCACGCACCGGGAGGTACAGCATCCATCCGCTGATGAAAAACTGGGTGAACACGAGCGCGTTCAGGACCCCGTGCAGGGTCAGCCCCTGGTAGTACGACTTGATCAGCGCCTTGAGCAGCGGATAGTCGTAGACGTTGATACCTGCGTAGTTGAACGCCTGAAGCGGGCCGAGGAGAATACCGACGAGCAGGGCCAGGAAGCCCGTCACGACGTAGTACTGGGTGACTTTCTTGAGGCTGGCGAGGTAGGCCGCGTCTGGCGTGGCGTCCGCACGGGGGCCGGACACCAGCGGCACGGAGGGGCGGAGGGGTGGGGTGGTCACAGGGGAGTTCTCCTCGAATGGGGCTGTTCAGAAATCGGCAGGCATCCTGCTTTTCCCGGCGACGGCGACCCCGCTAGGGCCGGGTCAGCGCCGCGGGCGGATCGACGATCACGCGGTTGATCATGCTCTGGTGGCCGATCCCGCAGTACTCGTTGCAGATAACGTGTTGCTCCCCCGGGCGGCGGAAGGTGAGGGTGAAGCTCGCCACGTGCCCGGGCAGAATCTCGGCGTTGATGTTCGTGCCCGTCACGTTGTAGCCGTGCACCACGTCGGCGGAGGTGACGTGGATGGTCACGGGCTGCCCGGCGGGCACGCGCAACACGGCGGGCTCGAAGTTGAAGGCGCGGGCGACCACGAAGGCCTCCAGGGTGCCGTCCGCGTTCTGCCGCAGGCCGGGGTGGGCGAAGGGCGTGGCGGCCAGGTTCTTCGGATCGACCCGCCCGCTGCTCACCCCGCTCGCGTGGCCGCCGCCCGTGCCCCTCAGCAGGGGGAAGGTGCCGGTGATCATGCTGCTGAACACGCTGGCAAACAGCAGCAGCAGCAGCGCGACGGCGATGCCCAGCCAGATGTTCTCGTACAGGGCGAGGGTGTGGTGGTCGAGGCGCCGCACGGGCCGGTTGGGGGCCGCCATCTCAGGCCCGCCCCTGGAGGACACCCAGGACAAGCATCCACAGGAAGATCAGGGCGAGGAGCAGGGTAGCGATCACCACCAGCGTGCCGCGCGGGACGGCGTGCGGGGCGTTGTCGTGATCCTCGGCGGGGGGGTTGGCGGAACGGTCACTCACGCGCGGGCCTCCTCGCTCACGGCGGGTGTGTCCGTCCCCGGCTCGGGCATCCGGGCGTAGTCGTGCAGCAGGTCGGTCACGGTGAGCATGCCCACCAGCATTCCGGCATCGTCCACGACGGGCATCCCGCCGATCTTGTGCCGCAACAGGGCGTAGGCGGCGTCCCGGGTGTCGGCCTCGGGATGGGTGGTCACCACGCCCCGGCGCATGACCTCCCCCACGGTGAGCGCGGCGAGGCGGGTGGTCGCCTCCCACATGCTGAGGGTGGTGGTGCGGCCCGGCATCACCTCGCGCAGGTCGCGGTCGGTCACGATGCCGACGAGCCGCCCGTCTTCGAGCACGGGCAGGCGGCGGATGCCCCGCTGGCGCATCAGCAGGGCGGCGTCGGGAACGCTGGAGTCGGGAGAGACGGTCACGGGCGAGCGGGACATGAGCTGGGCGACATTCATGTGAAGGCCTCCATAACGGGAGGCTCACGTCCGGCTGTTACGGGGGCATTACCGGGGGGAGGTCAGGCGCCCACTTCTCTCGTGGGTGGGTCGCGGAGATGCTTAAAGGAGGGGCAGGGCGTTCCCAGTGTGCTCGGATGCCTGGCCCGTTCACCCCCACCGGCCTCCCCCCAGGAGACGCCTGATGCGAAATGAGCGGTTGGGCGGTACGGCCTTTTTATCGTCTGGCACGAGGGCGAGCTGTGCTCGCTACCCCTCTCCCCAGCCCTCCGCTGCGCAGCTCTGCGAGTCACCCGCAAGGGGAGAGGGAGCAAAAGAACGTATCCAGACGATGTGTTTCCTGTTGCACATCAGGCGTTCAAGGGGGTGGAGATAAAAAGAACTGCGCTCTACCTGTTCACAAAAACCCCACGCGCTGTCGCCTCACGTGGGGCTGGGCTGGGGCTTCTTACCTCCCCAGGAAGGGAAGGGGTCCGGTCGCCGGGGCCGCCAGCACGGCGTCCGCGCAGGGGACCTCGCCCTGCTTGATGCGCTCGGCGAGGTGGGCGGTCTCGGACATGGGGGTGTCGCCCACCTCCTCGCGCAGGTAGCGGCAGTAGCGGCGGTAGTGCTCGACGGCCTCGTACTTGCCGCGCGTGGCGGCGAGGCAGGTCATCAGGCGCTGGTGGTGGTCCTCGCCGATCAGGGGGTCGCACTCGACCGCGCGGGTCAGGGCCAGGGCCGCCAGCGGGCACTCGCGCCGGGCGCAGTGGAGCATGGCGAGGGCCACGTACGCCCGCACCCGCGCCGCCCGGTGGTGCGCCCGCGCCGCGTCGGCCCACTCGCCGCGCACGCCCGGCAGGTACTCGCCGTCCGCCACCGCCAGCGCCCGCCGCAGGGCTTCCTCGCGCTCGGCGTCGTCCCGGGCGAAACGGGCGTCGTGAAGTCCCGCGTGCAGCGCGGCGGTGTCGCTCCGGGCCAGGAGCGCCGGGTGCAGCGCGTAACGTCCTCGAACCTCGGTCACCGCGTCCGTGCTTCCCAGCGTCGCCCGCAACCGGCACAGCGCCACCCGGAAGCGGTTCGCGGCGGCGGGCGTGTCCTCCAGCCCCCACAGCTCCGCGAGGATATCCGCCCGGTACGCCCCGCCCTCGTGCGCGTGGAGGTACCACAGCAACTCCTCGGCGCTGTGGGCAGGCCACGTCAGCGGCTGCCCCTCCAGGGTGACCACGGCGTCTCCCAGCGTGCGGAGGTAGAGGGTGGCGGGGATGGGGGCGGGGGCAGTCATGGCTCGTGACTCCTTTCACTTGTATGCTGCGCCTTTCCCGGAAGGCAGGTGTCCCGTTCCTAGCAAGAGAAACGCCCCTGACCTTTCGATTAGGAGCGCCCTTCCCGTCCGCCTCAGCTCAGCGCCGCGACCAGTTCCGCCTTGCTCATGCCTCTGCGGCCCTGGATGCCCTTTTCCTTCGCCCGGTTGTACAGCTCGTCGCGGGTGAGGTCGGCTAGCTCTGCGTTCGGGTTGCCCGTGCCCTGGGTTCGCCTATTCGGCGTGCGGCCCTCCTGTCGGCGGTGCTTGTTCACCGTGCGGGCGGCGATCTCCTCGGCGAGTTCCTCGGACTCGCCGCGCGCGAGCTCGCTCTCCTTGATGTGCTCGTACTGCCGCTCGTCCTTGTCGTTCCACGCTTCGGGCATACCCTGCCTCCTTGCGCGCACCGTAAGCCGGGAGGGCAGGCGAGGGGTAAGGGGGAGATGGAGGGACGTTGGACGAGTCCCGACCCACTTCAGGCAGGATGGGGACCATGACCCACCTCGCCGCGACCCGCCCCGAGTTCCTCGACCTGTTCCCGGAAGGAGCCGCGCTGACCCGGCTGGCGGAAGGCTTCACCTGGGCGGAGGGTCCGGTCTACCACCCGGGGACAGACGCCGTGATCTTCAGCGACGTGCGCCAGAACCGCACCTGGCGCTGGTCCCGCTCTGAAGGGTTGCAAGAGGAGATGCACCCGAGCCACCACCAGAACGGGCACACGCTGGACGCCGGGGGCCGCCTCGTCGCCTGCTCGCACGGCCAGCGCGCGCTCGTCCGGCAGGAGGAAAACGGGGCCTGGACCATTCTCGCCGACACCTTCGAGGGCCGCAGGCTCAGCAGCCCCAACGACGTGACCCTCCACCCGGACGGCAGCCTGTGGTTTACCGACCCCACCTACGGTATCGACCAGCCCGAGGAGGGCTACGGCGGCGAACGGGAGCAGCCGGGCAACCACGTCTACCGCCTCGCCCCGGACGGGACCCTTACCGCCCCCATCCGTGACCGCCGGATGCCCAACGGCCTCGCCTTCGCCGCACCGGGCGTCCTCCTCGTGTCCGACACCCACGACGACGAGGGCCACCTCTACCGCTACCGCGTGAGCCCGGACGGCACCGTCACCCCTGAGGGCCAGTGGGCCACCATCCGCCCCGGTGTGCCCGACGGCTTTCGGGTGGACGACTCGGGCCGCGTCTGGACCAGCGCCGGGGACGGCGTTCACGTCCTGAGCCCAGGCGGCGAGGAATTGGGCTGCATCCTCGTGCCCGAGACCGTCTCCAACCTCTGCTTCGGCGGGCCGGAGGGGACCGAGCTGTCCATGACCGCCAGCAGCGGCCTCTACCACCTCCCCACGCGGGTGCGGGGGCTGCGGCTTTAGCCCTCCTCGCCTCCGACCACCGCCTGCACGCGGCCCACCTGCCCGCTCGTGAGGCGGACTTTGATGCCGTGCGGGTGGGTGGCCGATTTGGTGAGAAGCTGCGCCACCACCCCGCGCGTGAGCCTGCCCGTGGGCTGGTCCTGCTTCTGCACGATGTCCACGGTCACGCCGGGGCGAATCTGGGAGCGGGGAGGGGGGGTCGGGGGGGGAGGATAGGGGAGGGGGAGCGGGCGGCTTTCCATCACGGATTACAGGCCCAAGACCAGCCGCAACCCGGCGTCTACCTCCTGCATCGCGCTCACGCTTAATGCCGAGACTCGTTCCGTCAGCTCGGCCCTGTTCAGGGCGACAAGGCTGGACACGTTCACCACACTGTCTTTTGGGAGGCGCGTTCGGTTGGTTTCTAAAAGGACGTTGCCAGGGGCAGCCGCTCGCGCAAGATTGCTGGTCATTACTGCGACGATGACGGTGGCGATGCGGCTTCGGTTGAAGCTGTCAGCCTGCACCACCAGCACCGGGCGGACGTAAGCTGGACGGCTGCCGATGGGCTCGCCCAGGTCAGCCCACCAAATTTCGCCGCGAGCGATTACCACTCGTTTGCCTCGAACGCTCGACGCGCCGCCTCTCGCCGAAAGTCATTGTCCTGCTCAGTACTTGCACCATACACACGGTCGAGTGCTGCCGTCACGTCCTCGCCATTGTGCCGGGCCAAAAACTCGCGAAGGGCAGCCCGGTAGAGTTCGCTGCGGGTGAGACGCAGCTTCTGCGCCAGAGCCTCAGCTTCCGCAAAAGTTTGGTCGTCAAGGGATATAGCGGTCTTCATGGCCGAAGTATAACTCAGTTATACCTTGACACCAGAGGAACAAAGAGGCTGAGAACTTTACAGCCATTGCTCCTGATCCACCCACGCCCCCAGCCGCTCCAGATCATCCGGCACCGCGTACAGGCACACCCCGAGTTGATCCCCCACGCTGAACGCCGCGCCCCGGCAGACCACCCGCCCGCGCTCCACGCTCGCCCCCCACGCCAGCGTGAACGACCCGGCGGACGACGGCGCCCCGTGGTCTCCCTCCACCGCCGCCCGCACCCGCTCGGGCGTCGCCTCCCGCACGTCGTACCGCATCCGGAACCACCGATACCCCGCGTCCTGCACCAGCACCACGCGCCCCCACCCCGGCCCGCCCAGCAACTCCCGGGTCAGGGACAGCCACCACGCCCGCACGCCGGGCGGCACGTCCTCCCACCCGTCGGGCCGGGACTCCGCCGCCCAGATGCAGGAGAGGCGGGCGTCAGGGGGAGGGTGGATGCGGGCGAGGGCGTAACGGAGGTCGGGCGAAGATCGAGTGGTCATAAGGCGGTTTTAGAGTGGGAAGGTGAATGCTGGAACGAAATGGGGCGTTCGTCTAGAATCTAGATACTCTCTTAGAGGAGGCTACTTACAAAATGGGTGCCACATCGGAATTCAGGCGAGATTTGCAGTCGATTCGTCTCTACTATCTATCAACCCTTGAGTCTTATCACTCCTCCATAATAGGACATAGGAATTCCGACAAGGACATTGTCAAGATTACTACCACACCGAGTAAGGGTACTAAATTAGTTTATGTAGATCACAACTACTACATATTTAAAGAGGATCACATAAGAAACTTAGAGTCAAATCAATCAAAGCTCAGACTTTCTACTGCTGTATCTTTAATGTCAGCCCTGGAAAAGTATCTAAAAAGTGTTCTTATGGTCGTATTTCGCAGCGTGCCGAAACTATTCTCTAACATTAAGTCTAGTCAGGAGATGGATTTTGGTACTATAATTCGATTTGGCAACTACTCCAATCTAACGTCTCACTATTTAGAGAAAGAAGTGAGGAAAATAGGAGAAAGGAGCCTCAAGGAGAACGCGGACTATTTCAAAAAGCACCTTGATATAGATTTACAAACTCTAGGCGTTAGGTGGGAGAGAGTTTTACAAACCTCTAAATATAGGAACGCGATAATACATTCAGATGCAAAAATTAAATTTATGGATGGTAAAACTTCAACTATAAGTATAGATCATTGGGGTCTCTTGCAAACTATAGATGATTTGTATGCTCTAAGCGTCTATATAGGTAAAAGAGTACGGGAAATCATAACAGAACATAGCAAATCGACGAAGCACGGCATTGCTCCTAAATCTATTGTTTTGTTGTCTATAGATTCTCAATACTTTGACTTAGAGGCTGCCAAGAAGGCTATGCAAAAAGGGGCTTGAGGTTGTTGCACAGCAGAACGCAGGCGGCCAGGAAATGGAACCCGACGAGGGTGGACGGCAGCCGCTCCAAGTCTCGTCCCAAGCGCCGG
>NZ_PNOR01000023.1 GCF_002869765.1 Deinococcus planocerae
GGTTGGAACGGCCAGGAACTCATCTGCCAGAATGCGGACGCGCTCCCCCAGAATCTGTGACGTAGACACTCCCAGATTTTCTCGGCTGGGAGCGCTTCCCCGTCGTTATGCAGGTGCAACTCCTGAGTATAACGTTCAGGTGATGGCTCTGCCGGAGCCGCCTCTTCAGGAGACGCGATGAGAAATCCCAGATCAGGTCTGGCGGCGCAGCGTGCGGGCCGCGGACCGACACGAAATGTCGAGACGCCGCCCGCCAGGCCGCGGGGCGCCCGGGTATGACGGCGTTCATCCCGGTGATTCCGGCGGGAGGCAGCGGCGAGCGGTTCTGGCCGCTCTCGCGCCGGAACCGTCCCAAACAGTTCCTGGCCCTCGACGAGACGGGCCGCAGCTTACTTCAGGCGACGAGCGACCGCTTGAGCCGGGTGAGCGGCCAGCCCGAGAGCGTGATGGTCGTGACGGGCGGCGACTACCGCACCCAGGTGCTCGAACACCTGCCCGACATGCCCATCGAGACCCTGCTCGTGGACCCCCTTGCGCGCGACACCGCCCCCGCCGTGCTCTTTGCCGCGCTGCGGCTCGCGCAGGAGCACCCAGGCGCGGTGATGGGCGTCTTCCCCGCCGACCACCGCGTGAGCGACGCCGAAGCCTTCGACCGGGTGATGCGCCGGGCCATCGAGGTGGCGGGCGGGACCGGGCGGCTCGTGACCATCGGGATCACCCCCACCTACCCTGCCACGGGCTACGGGTACATCCAGGCGGGCGAGGAGCTGCTCGGCGGCGAGCTGCCCGCCTACGCGGTGAGCCGCTTCACGGAGAAGCCCGACGCGGGGACGGCCCAGGCCTTTCTCGCCGACGGTCGCTACACCTGGAACAGCGGGATGTTCCTGTGGCGGGTGGGCTCGATCCTCGCCGCCTTCGAGCGCTACCAGCCCGAGATGTACGCGCGCTTGAGGGAGGCGGTGGGCCAGGGGCGCTCGCTTGCGGGTGTGCGCGCGGTCTTTCCCACGCTGGAGAAGATCAGCATCGACTACGCCATCCTGGAGAAGTCCGATCAGGTGGTCGTGATCCCCGCCGAGTTCGGCTGGGACGACCTCGGGGACTGGAACGCTCTGGAGCGTCTCCTGAAGACCGAGAACGCGAACGTGGCGGTCGGGCGGCACGTGGGGCTCGACACCGGGGGAGCGATCCTTTACACCACCCAGGGCGACGACCTGATCGCCACCATCGGGCTGGAGGACGTGGTGGTCGTGCGGACCGCCGAGGTCACGCTGGTAGTCCGCAAGGACCGCACCCAGGACATCAAGAAGGTCGTGCAGCAGCTCAAGGCGCACCCGGAACTGGAGCGGTTCGCGTGATCATGCAACGGGACCCGGAGGTCTACCCGGCGGGCCGCTCCGGACGCGAGGCGGAGAACGAGGTCGATCTCGGGACGCTGTGGCACGGCGTCCGGCGGCGCTTTCCCGTCATCCTGCTCACGGCGCTGGCGCTGGCGCTGGCGGTGTACCTCTGGTCGCGGGCCCAGCCCGACGTGTACGAGGCCTCGTCCAGCCTGATCACCACCGGCAACGGCGACGTGGGCACCCTGCGCGACTCACAGGTGACGGCCCCGCCCCTCCCGGAGGGCGCCCTCCAGGAGGCGTTGCAGGGACCTATCGTGCTCGGTGAGGTAATCCGGCGGGTGCGAACCGAGTCCCGGCTGGCGCCTGCTGTGCGCGGTGAGATCGCAGGCGACTTGCAGGAGGAACTGCAAAAGCGGGACGTGCGCACAGTGGAGTTACTCAGCCGCCTCGATCCGGGCGGCAACGGCATCTACACCGTGACGGCCCAGGGGCCGAGCGCCCAAGCCGCCACCCTGCTCGCCGACATCACCGCGCAGGCGCTGCTAAACTGGGATCAGGGCCGGGCCCTGCGGGGCGTTCAGCGTGCCGAGACCAGCCTGCGCGCCCAGCTCGCCGAGATCGACCGCCAGCTTGCGGCGGGCACCCTCAGCGACCTGGAGCGGCAGACCCTAGTGGCCGCTCGCGCGAATGCCCAGCGCAATCTCGCCCAGGCGACGATTCAGGCGGAGGGGGCAACCGGCTCGCTCGAACTGGTCGCGCCCGCTGTGCCGCCGCTCAACCCCGTGGCTCCCAAGCCGCTGCGTAACGCGGTACTGACCGGGCTACTTGTGTTGCTGCTGGGAAGTGGGGTCGCCGCCCTGCGCACCGTCCTCGATCGCACTGTTCGCAGTGAGGAGGACCTGCTCAACTTCGGGCTGCCCACGTTGGGTTCGATTCCGCGCCTGCGCCGCCGTGATGTGGTCTTCAGCGGCATCGTGCGGGCGGCGCGGCAGGCCGGACTCTACGAGGCGGTGGGGTTTCTCCGGGTCAACCTGCTGAGCCGTCTGGGCAATCAATCCGGCAGGCGCGTGATGATCTCCTCCACCGTGCCCGGCGAGGGCAAGAGCAGCCTCACCGCGACTCTGGCGGACGGGCTGGCGGAGAGCGGCAAGCGGGTCCTGATCATCGACGCGGACCTGCGCCGGGGGACCCAGCAGGAGGTGTGGGACAAGTACGACCGTGAACACGTCTGGCACCAGCTCAGCGGGACGGGCGGGGCACGGACCTTTCAAGACGCCCTGCGCGCCCCCGAGAACGTTCAGGTGATGGAGGCGGAGCAGGGGGTCCACGTGCTGCCCGCCGGTCCGGGACTGCACGACAGCCTGACCCTGCTCAACCGCCCCGACCTCGGGAGTCTGCTGGGTCGCTGGGGTCAGCACTACGACCTCGTGCTCATCGACAGCCCGCCTCTGCTGGCCATTGCCGACGCGCTCGTCATCGGCAAGCACGCCGACGCGGTGCTGCTCGTGACTGAGGAGGGCAAGACGAGCCTCCAGGCGGTGCGGCAGGTGCTGCGGCGGGCGCAGGGCGCGGGGCTGGCGGTGATGGGCTTTATCATCAACAAGGTGGACGCCTCCAACCAGGAGGTCCGGACCTACGGCTACGGCTACGCTCCCCGCACCAAGGAAGCCCGTTGATCATGAGCGTTCAACGCTCCGCCCCCACGCCGCTTGCCCGCGCCGGCCAGCGCGCCGCGCCGGTTTGGCTGCGAAGTCTGTTTCAATCGCTGGCGCTCATCCTGGGGGACGCGGCGAGCGTGCTGCTGGCCCACGCCCTGACCAATACCCTGCTGAGCCTCACGGATCAAGGCCGGGTCAGTCTGAAAACCACGTTGATCTGGCTGGGGGTCTGGCTGCTGTGGCGAACCTACCAGGGACTGTATCCGGGGTATGGCCGTTCGCCCCAGACGGAACTGCGCCTGCATACCACCGGCACGCTGCAAATCGCGGTCGTGCAGGTCGCCGCCGCCTTCGCCCTGCCCCGTTTTGCGCCCAGCGCCATCGGCGTGGTGATGGAATGGGCACTCGCGCTACCCCTGGCCCTGCTCGTGCGGTACGCGGTGCGCGGTTTGCTGGTCGGAGCGGGCCGGTATGGCCGGGCCGTCAGCGTGATCGGGGCCGGGCACACCGCCTCGCTGACCATTGCCCATCTTCAGACCCACCCCTCCTACGGCCTGAAGCCGGTCGCCGCGTATGACGACAATCCCGCGCTGCACGGCCGCCGGGTTCATGGGGTTCCGGTGGTCGGACCGATTGACCTCGCGCTCGCCGAGCCCCGCACCGAGCAGGCGATCATCTCGATTCCCAGCGCCCGCGCCGAGACCCAGAAGCGGATCGTCAACAGCGTGTATAGCGCGTTCCCCATTACCTGGGTGATTCCCGACCTGTTCGGGGTGCCCAACCAGGCTCTCCAGCCGCACAACATCGGCAGCCTCGCTAGCGTGGAGATTCGCAACAACCTGCGCAGCCTCCAGTCGCGCGGCATCAAGCGGACCCTGGACCTCGTCGGCGCCGGGGTGGGGGGACTGTTGATCCTCCCCGCGCTGGTGCTGATCGCGCTCGCCATCCGGCTCGATAGCCCCGGCCCCATCGTCTACCGGGCCCGCCGTCTGGGCCGTGACGGGCGGTCCTTCGACTGCTTCAAGTTCCGCTCGATGCATCAGGACGCCGAGGCCCGGCTGGGGGAGATGCTCGACGCCGACGCGGACCTGCGCGCCGAATTCGAGGCGACCCACAAGCTCAAGGATGACCCGCGCGTGACCCGGGCGGGTGCTTTCCTGCGCAAGACCAGCCTCGACGAGCTCCCGCAGCTCGCCAACGTGCTGCTGGGGACCATGAGTCTGGTCGGGCCGCGCCCCATCGTGCAGGCCGAGGTCTGCAAGTACGGGGATATCTACGCCGTGTACAAGCAGGTGCGGCCCGGCATGAGCGGCTACTGGCAGGCCAACGGCCGCAGCGACACGAGCTACGAGGAACGGGTAGGGATGGACCACTTCTACATCACCAACTGGAGCCCGTGGCTGGATATGGTGATCCTGCTCCAGACGGTGCGGGTGGTCATTCGGGGGAAGGGTGCATATTGAGAGCCAATCCCAGAAGCGCTGACGTTGCTCGCAATGCCGGTGCCCTCTACATCGTCCAGATTGCCAATTACGTCATACCGCTTTTTCTCCTTCCCTTCCTGGCTAACACCCTGGGTGTCGCTGGTTATGGGCGGCTGGCGACCCTTCAGACGATTGCCACCTACGGGCTGGTACTGACTGACTATGGGTTTCAACTGTCGGCGACGCGTAAGGTAGCGGCGATGTTGGAGCAGGGTCAGGAGGTGCAAGACGTGTATGTGAATGTTATGTCCTCCCGGATAGTCCTGGCTCTCCTCGCAACCGTGGGGATGTGTCTGGCCGTGAGCTTTATTCCCTATCTGAAGCTGACGCCCTCGGTGGCCCTGGCTCTCGGGATCTTGGTTCTGGGGAATGCTTTGACTCCGCTGTGGCTCTTTCAGGGCTACCAACGCATGACGCTGGTAAGTGTGGTGGTGCTGTCGGCGAGGCTGAGTGCGGCTGCCCTGACATTGGCGCTGGTGCGCTCGGCTCAGGATGTAGGTGTGGCCCTCTGGGCGCAGACACTCGGGACCGCTTTGCCTGTTGGCCTCGCGCTGTGGAGGGCAGGGCAACTGACTCCCCGCCGAGGTGCCCGCCCTTCCCTGGCCGGTATGCGGGCCGAACTGTTGGACGGCTGGCATATTTTCCAGACCGCGATTTTCAGCACTCTCCTGACCAACTCGGGGATTCTGGTGCTCGGCGCCACGGCGGGAGCCCAAGTCGCCGGAGGTTATGCGGCAGTGGAGCGTGTAGGCAAAGGGGTCGCCAGCATGCTCACGCCTGTGACTCAGGCTATCTACCCGCGTGTGAGCGCCAGCTTCACGGCCTCGTATCAAGAAGGCCTGTCTGTTCTCCGGCGGTTTGGTCTTCCTCTCCTGACATTATCAGTCGTGTTGGCCGTCCTGATGATCGTAATGACAGAGGTGGGCGGTGTAGAGTGGTTATTTGGTGCCGATTATAGGCGATTTGCCAATGTCCTTGTCGTGCTCAGTCCCTGGGTGGTCTTTGGCGTGTTGAACAATTTGTTGGGAATCCAGTATCTCACCAATGTCGGAGAAGCGTCCTGGTACGCGACTGCCTTCACGATCAGCAGCCTGTTTGCCTTTGCGATGTTCTTGGTCCTATCCCACCGTCTATCTTTCTGGGGCGTAGCCTGTGGATTGGTGATTGGCGAATTGACGCTTGCTGCCCTCCTGGGGTGGCGGGTTTGTTCTCATTGGAAACAAAAGCGACAGATAGGTGTTTCGGGGATTTTATGATGAAAGTTTTATTTATAACCCGGCCCGACGCCCTTACGCGTCCTGGAGGAGACACTATTCAGTTGCAAAAGACGGCGGCTGCTCTGGAAGCGTTGGGCGTCCAGGTCCGGCTTGGTCAACCAACCGCCGAAAGTCTGAAGTGGTCGGATATCGTGCATGTCTTTAACGCCCAGACGCCCAGAAGTTCCCTGCCAGCTTTGCGTGCGGCCCGTCATGCCGGCAAGCCCACAGTTTTCTCTACGATATGGTGGGATTTGAGTCACGCACAACAGAGCAGCCTGCTCTCCAGCTTCTTTGGTGTTCCCAACCCACTCTGGGAGCTGAGTCATCCGTTTTTCCGGGTAGCTGTAAAGACCTTCCGCTCGGGGTGGTTATCTGAGATACGAGACACTATCAGGGCGGCCGATCTCCTGTTGCCTAATTCGGAGGAAGAGATGAGGTGCCTGAGACGGGACTTCGGCATCAACCTGCCTCCTCACCGTGTTGTGATGAATGCGGTGGACACCGGCATCTTCAGACCGGAGTATTCAACTAGAAGAGCAGGGGTCATCTGCTGTGCGCGCATAGAGCCAACCAAGAACCAGCTTGCCCTGATACGCGCGGTGGCGAAGATGCCCGACGTGAAGTTGACCCTGGTTGGCCGGGCAGGTCATCATCTAAGATATAACCAACGCGTGAGGGCCGAGGCGGTCAGACACAACTTCACTTTGATAGAAGATCATTTGCCACAGGAGGAGATGGTCAAGCTTATGCACGAGCATACAGTCCATGCCTTACCCTCTTTTCGAGAATCTCCCGGGCTGAGTAGCCTGGAAGCCCTGGCTTCCGGGCTCAAGATTGTCGTATCGTCCCAGGAATTCTGCCCGGTCGAAACCTATTTCGGTAACTGGCTAGAAGAACATGTTTTCGTGTGCACGCCGTACAGTGTAGTGAGCTTGAGGGCGACTTTGAAGAGAGCCTTGTACAAAAATCTTCCCACTCCACCCTTCCCACCTTCTCTAACCTGGCCTGACGTAGGGAAAAAAACTTTGGAAGCGTATAATGAGTTATAAGAAGCCCTTCGCGCTGGTGTTCAATCCCATCTGGATCATCGGACTTCAGACTGTGCTCGCCCTTATTTTAATCTGGGGGAAGCCATCTTTCACCCTTGCGTATGTTGTTCTTGTTTCGATTCCAGCGATTGTATATCTGGTTTATGCACTCATATGGGAGCGCTTAGCCAGTAGGTTCAGGGTATCTGCCTCTACTGTTTTTGGCTCGTTAGTATGGAAAGCGTCTATTGTCCTGATAGTAATGGTCTCTCTAGGAAATATATTTCTTATAGGACAACTTGTGGAGTTGTACGGCGGTTTGACCAACGCCATCGCGAATTTTGGACGTACTCAATTTATCATCGATGTGCAATATAATGCTCCTAGGACGGTGGGTTATCTCATCAGTTTGAATTACATTCTGCCTGTAGCTGTTGTGCCGTTGGTACTGCATAAAGGCATTCGCTTGTCGCTCCTTATGCTAGCACTACCTGTGCTGCTTCTGTTCGCCGCCTCTAACCTATATGGAGCTCGGATTCTCTTCTTAGACACCCTTGTCTCCATTATACTAACATCAGCTCTACTTTCGAGGCTGCGTGTTAGATTACTTATGGGCCTGCTTATCTCTGGTGTGCTCCTGATTGTTGGAGTGGCCGGGTTACAGGCGGCCCGGTATGGAGATAACCTCGGGCGTGGCTTCGAGGAAATGGGGAAGTACTACTCTATATCACTCAGCCATGGCTCGACGATCGTCTCCCAGAATAGAACTGGTCAGCCACTGTATTGGACTTTGAGGTCCACGTTTGGTGTTCCTCTTCTTAGCGAGGTCTTTGGTACGCAGGCGGTGTATGAGGGTGTATTTGGTCACATTCCCATTAAAAGCAGGGAGGATGATTTTGCGTATGCTGCACGCCTAGGCGTGGACCCACGTTATAACACATTTAGCATTTACGGATACTCCTTCCTAGATCTTGGTGTGTGGGGATTATTTGTAGTCTTATTTTCGTACTTATCTTTACATTATATGTATAGCCTTTACATTTCAATGAATCCCTGGGGAGTCTTATTGTACCCAGCGCTGTATGCGCTTCTACTCGATCAACTCAGAACAAACAGCATATTTTCAACGAGAGTGGTGTATTTCATTATTACAACCATCATACTTATGTTTGTCCATAAAATATCAACAGCTTACAGGAGTAGGGTCGGCAGGGAAGTTTTTCCACTTAGGAAGGCACGATGAGATCACAGATTGATAGACAGATAGTTCTTGCTACCTACAATGGTGAACGGTTTTTGGAACAGCAACTCGAAAGTATTTTGTCTCAGATGGGTGACCGTGACGAGTTGCTGGTGCACGATGATGGGTCCACGGATGGAACCCGGGAGCTGCTCAGAAGGATCGCGGGGCAGGAGAGCATGGTCCGCCTATTGGTCCATCCCCCTGCTGGAGGACCCAAGGAGAACTTCGCGTTCCTGCTGGGTCAGACCTCGGCACGTTATGTCTACTGTGCGGACCAGGACGACGTGTGGATGCCGGGTAAACTCGACCGGTTCGAACAGGTTATCCAGTTCTATGAAAGCGTCTATGGTGAGGATACTCCCCTGCTTGTTCACAGTGATTTGAGTCTTATAGATGAGGCAGGCAGTCCCATATCTGATTCACTCTGGTACTATCAGGCAATAGATCCACGCTGGGGGGACCATTTTAACTTGATCATGACTCAGAATGCTGTGACTGGCTGCGCAATGATGGTTAATAGGGCGCTCTTGAAGATAGCTCTGCCGATCCCCTGTCAAGCCGTGATGCATGATTGGTGGCTGGCGATGGTTGCCTGTGCGTTCGGTAAGGTCGTCTGGCTTCCCGAGGTGACGGTGTTGTATAGGCAGCACCGTGATAATAATGTAGGAGCCAAACGTTTTGTAATCAACCCGGTAAAACAGTTTCAGTACAGAGAACAGATCAGGACTTCCTTGCTGGAGAGTACGGCACAGGCGGGTGCCTTCGCCCAGCGTTATGTCGACAGTCCCTGGGTAGAATTGGCGAGAATTTACTCCGAGTTACCGAGTTTATCTTATCCGTCACGCCGTTATTCTCTCGTTAGGCACAAGTTTTTCAAATCCACTCTCCTGAAAAATCTTGCCTGGGTGATCTTTGTATGAGTAGCATTGAGCGAAGTAAGCAGTCTATTACGGTCGTTGTGCCTACCCTTAATGCCACCCCTCATATACTTAGTTTAATTTCCGCCTTTTCTATACAGACCTATCTTCCGAAACGAGTTCTTTTTATCGACTCCGATTCAAGCGACGGGAGTGTGGAGATGCTGGAAGGGCTCGGTTATGCTGTTGTGCGTATCTCCAAAGCGTTCTTCAATCATGGTGGGACCCGTAACCTCGGTGCTCGCCTTGCGGTCGGCTCCGATATTCTGGTTTTTCTGACCCAGGACGCCCTTGCGGTTGACGAAAGGTGGCTTGAGAAGTTGGTCGGCCCCATCGTGTCCGGGGAAGCGGTGGCGACCTTCGCCCGTCAGCTCCCCAGGCCGGAGGCGTCTTTGCTGGAGAAGTTCTCGCGTTATTTCAACTACCCAGATACCAGCCAGACTCGCGCTGAGGCAGATATCACCCGTATGGGTATCAAGGCCTTCTTTTTTTCCAACGTCTGCTCAGCCGTGCGGGCGGATATCTTCTGGAGCGTGGGCGGTTTTCCGGAACACGTGATCATGAATGAGGACATGACACTGGCCGCCAGACTTCTGCGGGCCGGACACCGCATCAGGTACGTCGCGGAGGCCGAAGTTATCCATTCGCATGAATACACCCTTAAGCAGCAGTTCCGTCGCAACTTCGATGTGGGAGCTTTTCTGGCTGATGCCGGACCAGAACTGGCGGGAGCTAGAGTGAGTGGTGAAGGACTCCGATTTGTATATAAGCAGATTCGGTACGTCCTAAGACATGGGCGGGTTGAGCTGCTACCGCGGGTGTTTGCCGAAGCCGCAGCCAAGTTTACAGGCTTCCAGGTGGGTAAGCGTCACCGGATGCTTTCTCTGTCCATCAAGAAAAAGCTGAGTATGCACAGCTACCACTGGGACCAGCAGAAGACAAAGGAGAAGTTGTGAAGAACCTGCTCGTGACAGGAGGCTGCGGCTTCATCGGCAGCAACTTCGTGCGTTACTGGCTGGGCCAGCATCCGGAAAGCCGCGTCGTCGTGTACGACAAGCTGACCTACGCGGGCCGGAAGGAAAACCTGCATGACCTGTGGGACCACCCGAACCTCTCGCTGGTGGTGGGCGACATCGCAGACCTGGGCAGCGTGCGCGCCGCCTGCCAGGAGAACGCCACCGACCTGATCGTCAACTTCGCCGCCGAGACGCATGTGGATCAGAGCATTCTGGGGCCGCTCGTCTTCACGGACACGAACGTGCGCGGCACCCACGTCCTGCTGGAGGTGGCCCGCGAGCTGGGTCTGCGGCTGCACCACATCAGCACCGATGAGGTGTACGGCCACATCCCCGACGGCCACCAGAGCGTCGAGACCGATCCCCTCGCCCCCCGCAGCCCCTACGCGGCGAGCAAGGCGGCGGCGGATCAGCTCGTGCAGGCCTACTTCATCACCTACGGCCTGCCCGTGACGATCACGCGCGGCGCGAACAACGTGGGGCCGTACCAGTACCCGGAGAAGGCGGTGCCGTTGTTCAGCACGAACGCCATCCTCGGCGAGCCGCTGCCCGTCTATGGCGACGGGCGGCAGATGCGCGACTACGCTCACGTGTACGACCACTGCACCGGGATCGAGACGGTCCTGCTCCACGGCGAAATCGGCGAGGTCTACAACGTCGGCACGGGCCGCGAGATGACCAACCTGGAGATGGTGGACATCGTGCTGGAGACGCTGGACGCCAGTCATGATCTCGTGCGCCACGTCACCGACCGACCGGGGCACGACCGCCGCTACTCCATGAACGTGGACAAGCTGAGGTCCCTGGGCTGGGCGCCGAGGTACGACCCCCGGCAGGCCGTGGCCGAGGCGGCGCGCTGGTACGCCCAGAACCGCCCGTGGTGGGAAAAGGTCCGCAGCGGCGAGTTCCGCGAGTACTACGACCGGCAGTACGCCGAGCGTCTGGCGGGGAACACGGGCCGATGACGGCTGATCCTGTGGGAGGCCCTTCCGCTCGCCGGGGCATCATCCTGGCGGGGGGCAGCGGCACGCGGCTCTACCCGGCGACCCTGGCGGTTTCCAAACAACTCCTCCCCATCTACGACAAACCGATGATCTACTACCCGCTCACCACCCTGATGCTGGGCGGCATCCGCGACATCCTCGTCATCTCGACGCCCGAGGACACGCCGCGCTTCCGGCAACTCCTGGGGGACGGATCGCAGTGGGGCCTGCGGCTGGAGTACGCCGTGCAGCCCGAGCCGGGGGGGCTGGCGCAGGCCTTCCTGATCGGCGAGGACTTCGTGGCGGGGCAGGCGAGCGCCCTGATCCTGGGGGACAACATCTTTTACGGCAACGAGCTCTCGGACCTGATGCAGGCGGCCAGCCGCAGGCCCCTGGGCGCGACCGTCTTCGCCTATCAGGTTAGGGACCCCGAACGCTACGGGGTGGTGGAGTTCGACGAGGCGGGCCGGGCGCTGTCCATCGAGGAGAAACCCGCCGCCCCGAAGTCGGACTTCGCGGTGACCGGGCTGTACTACTACGACCACAACGTGGTGGAGATCGTCAGGGGGCTGCGGCCCTCGCCGCGCGGGGAACTGGAGATCACCGACGTGAACACGGCGTACCTGCGAGAAGGGCTGCTCGACGTGCAGGTGATGAGCCGGGGCTTCGCGTGGCTTGACACCGGCACCCACGAGAGCATGTTGGAGGCCAGCCACTTCATCCAGACCATCGAACACCGCCAGGGCCTCAAGATCGCCTCGCCCGAGGAGGTCGCGTGGCGGCACGGCTGGATCAGCACCGAGGCCCTCCGCGAGCAGGGGCAGCGTCTCGCCAAGAACCAGTACGGGCGCTACCTCCTCAAGCTCGCCCGGGAAGGCAGGACGCACCCATGAAGATCGAGCTGGCCCCCGAGTTCACAGACATCCTCAAGTTCGAGACCTACCCGCCCGCGCCCCAGATCGGGGGCGTCTGGACGCACGCCCTCCGCAAGAACCGGAGCGAGAATGGCGCCTTCATGGAGTACCTGCGGCTGGGGGAGGAAGGGGTGCAGGGCCTCCCCGGCACCCTGATGCCCCGCCAGATCAGCGTGTCGTGGGCGGCGCCGGGACGGGTGAACGCCTTTCACATCCACGTCAAAGAAGAGCAGAACGAGGTCTGGTGTGTGATCGGCGGGCAACTGACCGTCTGGCTGGTGGACTGCCGGGCCGGGAGCCCCACCCTGGGCGTGCGGCGTAAGCTGGTCCTCAGCGGCGAGCAGCCCACGCTGGTGCACATTCCCAGCGGCGTGGCGCACGGCTACCAGGCCGGAAACGACGGCGCCACCCTGCTCTACAGCATGGACGCCCAGTTCAACATCGAAGACCCCAACGAGGGCCGTCTCCCCTGGAATCACTTCGGGGAGGACCTGTGGGCCGAGGACCGGGGCTGATGCGAATTATGCTGACAGGCGGAAGCGGGCGGTTAGGCACGGAACTGCGCACCCTCCTGCCGGACATCGTGGCCCCCACGAGCGCCGAGCTGGACGTGACGGACGCGGCGAGCGTCATGAGGGCCGTGGAGCGCGAGCGACCCGAGGTGATCGTCCACGCCGCCGCCTACACCAACGTGGGCGGGGCCGAGCGGGAGCGGGAGAGCTGCTGGCGGGTGAACGTGATCGGCACCCGTCATGTGGCCGCCGCCGCCAACACGGTCGGGGCGAAGCTCGTCCACATCAGCACGGACTACGTGTTCGGCGGCGAGACGGGCAATTACCGTGAGGACGACACGCCCGGCCCCGTGGTGAACTACTACTCGCTGACCAAGCTCGTTGCGGAGGAGGCGGCCCGCGCGGCGCGGCGACACCTGATTCTGCGCACCAGCTTCCGCCCGCGCGAGTTCCAGTACCCGGTGGCCTTCAGCGACGTGTTCACGGGGCAGGACTATGTGGACGTGATCGCGCCGGAGATCGCCCTGGCCGTGCGTCATGCCGCCGAGATTACCGACGAGGTGCTGCACATTGTCACCGGGCGCAAGAGCGTGTACGACCTCGCCAGGAGGAGAAAGCCTGACGTGCGGGAAGGCTCGCGGGCGCAGGCAGGCGTGACGCTGCCGGGGGACGTGAGTCTGAACACGGAACGGTGGGTGGCGTTGAGAGCGATGCTGAGTAGCCATGCCCAAGGGTGAGCACAGGGCAGAAGACCTCAACACCAGTGTTCCGCAGGATTGGAGCCTGAGCGGGTTTTCAAGCCCTCAACCTGAAGGCGACACCCACTACCGTCTCCCTCTCGCTACACAAACGGCCTTGACCTTTCCGACCTCGGAAATATTGTACGTTCAATACCGCTATCAAGTTCACGCGCCTGTCACCGAGGTGACAGGCCGAGTCTTCCTCAACGGTCGGTTGCTTGATACATACACCTTCCCGAAGGGGAGATATACTAACAGAGAGTTGGGCGCCTTCACCCACGCCGGTCGAAACGAGTTGACCATTGAATACCAGTGTGGCTCCACCATTTGTAAATATGGAACTGTCAAGCAATTCTGGACGCGGCTTACTCTGACTTCGCCTCTACGGAACGAAGCTCAGACTGACGTAGGGTTAGGTGTTGAACACTGGTGGCTAGATGCTCCGCAGAGTCTCCTGACCATTCAGGGCACTGGACCGCTAGTATCGGACGGCACCAACTACTACCGTAACGTCGAGTCGAATAGTTTTTCCCTTGAGTGGCCGAAGGATATAAAACCTATAGACGCCTTTTTTGAGATCAACGCGAAAGAACCTTTTCGTGTGACGACCCGTGTGGACGATATAGTGGTGTCCATTAAAAAGGGAGACCAGCAAACAGGGGTCAGGCCCTCAGTTTCGTTGATGGCTTTTCCACAGGCGAGCCACATCAACGTGCAGGTCGATTGTCTTTTGGGAACAAAGGGTTGTGGCTACCTGTATTTCACGCGAATCACTGTGATGCAGAAGCCTACGGCGATGGCCTCGTCTGGCTGGTTGCTGGCCGGAGGAATTCTGCTCCTTCTAATCTCGGCGTTGTGGTGGGGGTTGAATCTGCCACCCTTCGTCCGGAAGCGACCAGCGTGAGCCCCACCGCCGCCCACCACAGCTCCGCGAAGTGCTGGCTGGGCAGGGCAGCCACCACGTCCACTACGTTCATCGCCGTGAAGCCGAACAGCAGGGCGAGCGTCAGGGGGTCACGGGTGAGCACGGCACACCACAGGGCGTAGCCCATGATGGTGATCAGCCCGAGTGTTCCGACGATCCCGGTCTCCAGCAGCCAGTGCAGCCAGACGTTATGGGCGATCAGCCACACGCTCGACCAGCGGCTGACCGACTCCGGGCAGGTGACGTCATTGCGCTCCAGCGTAGGCGTGAGCTGGCACCCGTCCTTGAAGAGGAAAGTCAGGTACGGTCCGCCCTGGTAGGGGCCGACGCCGCCGACGGGACTGGTCTGCCAGCCCTGCACGGCCTCTCGCCAGACCTGCTCGCGCCCGCTGGTCTGGTCGTTGAGCAGCCGTTCCACGGGCTCCAGCGGGACCTTGAGGGTGCTCGTCAGGGCCGCCAGCGCGAGCACGAGAACGCCCGGCACCAGCACCCACCAGCGCCGTTGCCGTCCCGTCAGGCCCAGCGCCGCCAGACTCCCCACCACCAGCGCCAGCAGCGGCCCCCGGCTCCCGGCGGCGAGAAAGGTGACGACGGCGAGCATGCCCGCAAGAACGCGCCACCACAGCCGCCCGCCCCACCAGAACACCGTGATCCACAACGCCACGACCGCGACGAGCCCCAGCGACACGATGTAGTAATAGGGGTGCCCCAGCCTTTCTTGCACGCCCGCGAAACCCTGGGTGCCTAGCGTGTACCCCCAGGCGGTCACGAAGATGACGAGTTGCCCCCAGAGCAGGGGCCGGAGGTTCCGGCTGTCTCGCAGATACACCCCCGCCGCGATCATGGCGAGGATCAGGAGGGTGCGGCCAGCGGCCAGCCCCAGCGAGAGTAGGGGCCGGGGGGTAAACAGGGCCGCGACGAGTTGAGTCCCTGCGAAAAAGAACAGGACATACCGGGCGGCGAGGGGCAGCGTCCGCAGCCTTCCGAGACAGGCGAACGCGGCCAGGTACAGCGGCGGAAAGACTGGCACGAGCGCAATCAGCCAGCCCACCCGCCTGGGCGGCGTGAAGACGGGCTGCCCGGCCTGAGTCTGCGTCACGCGCGCCACTATAGCGGCCCCAGGAAGGACTCAAAAGCAAAAACCCCCGCCGAGGCAGAGGCTTTTTCTGGTGACCCCAACGGGATTCGAACCCGTATCGCTACCTTGAAAGGGTAGTGTCCTAACCGTTAGACGATGGGGCCACACCCACAGCAGTTCGCTTGTCTCCGCGCGCCGCCGCCCTCTCAAGGGATGCTTTTCAGCACGCCCGGAAGCATACCGGAGCCCCCCCATTTCGTCAATGGCGAGACTCTCCGCCCCTGCTAGAGTCCGGGAACGGAGTGCGCTGACCCATGCCCATCAAATTCGGAACGGACGGCTGGCGGGACATCATCGCCGAGGACTTCACCTACGGGAACGTGCGGGTGGTCGCCCGTGCCCACGCCCAGGCGCTGCGGGAGCAGGGGGGCTCGCTCGTCGTCGTCGGCTTCGACACCCGCTTCCAGGGCAGGGGTTTCGCCCGCGTCGTCGCCGACGTGATGGCCGAGCAGGGACTGAACGTCCTCCTTGCCGCCGACTACCTCCCCACCCCGGCCCTGTCCTACGCGGTGGTCCACCACCGAGCGGCGGGCGGGGTGATGATCACCGCCTCGCACAATCCGCCCGCCTACAGCGGGTACAAGCTCAAGGGGCCCTACGGGGGCAGCGCCACCCCGGAGGTGGTGGCGGAGGTCGAGCGGGCGCTGGCAGGTCCCGAGACGTACGGCGGCCCGCCGGGCGCGGTTCAGCCCCTCGACCTCCAGGAGGAGTACTACGCCGCGCTCGACCGCCAGCTCGACCTGGCGACCCTGCGGGCGTACCGGGGCACCGTCATCCACGACCCGATGGGCGGCGCGGGGTGCGGCTGGCTCACCGGATACGCGCGCCACGCGGGCCTGAACCTCGACCTGCGCGAGCTGCACGGCGAGCCCACCCCACTCTTCCACGGGGTGAACCCCGAGCCTATCCCCCAGAACCTCGGCGAATTGACGGCGCTGCTCAGGGACGAGACGGGCACGGCCCTCGGCGTGGTCACCGACGGGGACGCCGACCGGGTGGGGGCGGTAACGGCGGGGGGGCGGTTTTTCAACAGCCACCAGATCTTCGCGGTGCTCTTGCGCCACCTCCACGGACGCGGGCTGCGCGGGCGGGTGGTGAAGACGGTCTCGGGCAGCCGGGTGATCGAGCTGCTCGCCGAGCGGCTGGGTCTGGAGCTGCTGGAGACCCCCGTGGGCTTCAAGTACATCACCGACGCCTTCCTGGAGGGGCAGGCGGACGAGACCAAGGCCGTTTTGATGGGCGGCGAGGAGTCGGGCGGTCTCTCCTCGCGCGGGCACATCCCCGAGCGCGACGGCCTGCTCAACAGCCTGCTGCTCATCGAGGCGGTCGCGGCCACAGGGAAGAGCCTGGACGAGTTGTTCGCCGAGATCGAGGCCGAGGTGGGCTTCCGGCACCACTACGACCGCAACGACCTGCACCTCGGCGCGGGCTTCGACAAAGACGCCCTGCTCGCCGAGGCGCGGGAGTACCGGGAGGTCGCCGGGCACCCGGTCGAGGGCCGCAAGACCGCCGACGGGGTGAAGCTCCTCCTCGCGGGCGGCGCCTCGGCCATGTTCCGCGCCTCGGGCACCGAACCCGTCGTGCGCGTGTACGTCGAGGCCCAGACGCCGGGGGACGTGCGGAGCATCCTCGCCGAGGCGACGCGACGGGTCCTCGCCCACGACCCGGCCCACCACGGCTGAGGGGCCACGGGGAAGGGGCGCAGGAGCCACCCGGCCCGCCCGCCCCCTCGCCCTCCCCGCTCCTACATGTGCAGCGAGCGCTTGTCCGTCGCCAGGGCCGCCTCCTTCACCACTTCGGAGAGGGTGGGGTGGGCGTGGACGGTGCGGGCGAGGTCTTCCGCGCTGCCGCCGAATTCCATCAGGGTGACCGTCTCGCCGATGAGTTCGGAGACGTTCGGGCCGATCATGTGGACACCCAGGATGCGGTCGGTGTCCGCGTCCGCGACGACCTTCACGAAGCCGCGCGGGTCGCCATGCCCGAGGGCCCGCCCGTTCGCGCTGAAGGGGAACTGGCCGGTCTTGACGGTCAAGCCCTTGTCCTTGGCCTGCTTCTCGGTCAGGCCCGCCCAGGCGATTTCGGGGCTGGTGTAGATCACCCAGGGGATCACGTCGTAGTTGACGTGCCCGGCCTGCCCGGCGAGCAGCTCGGCGACCGCCACGCCCTCCTCCTCCGCCTTGTGGGCGAGCATCGCGCCGCCGATCACGTCGCCGACCGCGTACACCCCGGGGAGGTTGGTGCGGTAGTGCCCGTCCACCTTCACGAAGCCGCGCTCGTCGAGTTCGAGGCCCACCGCCTCGGCGCCCAGGCCCGCCGTGTGGGGCACGCGACCGATGGAGACGATGAGCTTGTCAAACTTCGCCGTGACGCTCTGGCCCTTCTCCTCGTAGGTCACGGTGACGCCCGAGTCGTGCTGCTGGACTTCCCCGATCTGCACCCCGAAGTGGAACTCCAGGCCCTGCTTCTGGAACTGCTTGAGGGCTTCCTTGCTGATCGCCTCGTCCGCGCCCATCAGGAAGCCGGGCAGGGCTTCGAGGACGGTCACCTGCGCGCCCAGGCGGCGCCACACGCTGCCCAGCTCGACGCCGATCACGCCCGCCCCGATGATGCCGAGTTTGCCCGGCACCTGCTCGAAGGCGAGCGCGCCGCTGTTCTCCACCACGTGCCCGCCGAAGGGAGCCAGCGGCAGCTCGCGGGGGCTGCTGCCCGTCGCCACGATGACGTTCTTCGCCCTGACCTCGGTCCCGGCGGCGTCCACGACCCAGCCGCCCTCCTCCTGCCGAACGAGGCGCCCGAGACCGTGGATGCTCGTGACCTTGTTCTTCTTGAAGAGGTACCCGATGCCGCCCGTGAGCTTGTCCACGACGGCTTCCTTGCGCCCGAGCATCTTGCCCAGGTCCACCCGCGCGCCGTCCACCTGGATGCCGTGTTCCCCGGCCTCGTGGGTGATCATCTCGTATCTCTCGCTGGAGTCGAGCATCGCCTTGCTGGGAATGCAGCCCACGTTGAGGCAGGTGCCGCCCAAGCTGCCCTTGCCCTCCCGTTCGAAGGCGTCCACGCAGGCGGTCCCCAGGCCGAGCTGCGCGGCGCGAATCGCGGCCACGTACCCCGCCGGGCCGCCGCCAATCACCACTACGTCGTAAGCGTCCATAACCGCCCCCGAGCGTACCACCCCCCTCTCACCGCAATTGCGGCGCGTTCCCAGGAGGGTGACGGCCCGGGCAGGACCGGAAGGCACGGAAGGCGAGAGTCGCGAGGGGTTGGGTTAGGAGGTGGCAGAGCGGAGACGTTTTCCATCTTGCACCCGGGCGAGCGGCTTGTGGAGGTTGAGGTGATCCACCGACGGGGAAAGGCCGTTGGGCGGTGGGGGGCGTGGGAGGTCGATTGCGGTTCACCCCCTCTGCAAGCAGCTCTACGAGTCAAGGGGGAGGGGCAGGTCGCAGGTGGGGGTAGGGCGGTGGAGCTGGTCACACGCCCCCTCTGCTGCGCAGCTTTGCAAGTCACCCCGGCCCTCTCTGGAAGCAGCGCTACGAGTCCTGCGAGAGGAGAGGGGGAAAGAAAGCAAAAGCTTTTGCTCTTTTGAAAACGTCAATCCAGATGCCCCATGAATGGCAGAGAGTGGCCGCTCCTGGCCCACGGCCCCGCCTTGCTCGCGCAGCGAGACGGTGGGCACGCGGGTGGGGTACGACAAGATCAGACCTTGCACTCTGTAGGACCCGTCCACTCACGCCGCCCGTGTGCCCCTGCCCACCACCGCACCCTTTCCTTTACCCTGCTAACGCCATGCCCACCTTCCCCCCACCCCGCGTGCTCGTGGTCGGCGGCGCGAACGTGGACATCAAGGCCCGCACCCTCGCCCCCGCCGTCCCCGGCACGAGCAACCCGGGCCGGACGACCCAGGCCCCCGGCGGCGTGGCCCGCAACGTGGCCGAAAACCTCGCCCGATTGGGGGTGAGCACCGCCCTCATCGCGGCGGTCGGACGCGACCCCCTCGGGGAGGCCCTCCTGCGCGAGACGGCGGCCTCGGGCGTGGACGTGGGCGCCACCCCCCGCACGGACCACCCGACCGGGACATACACGGCGGTGCTCGATCACCGGGGCGACCTGATCGTCGCGGTGGCGGCGATGGACGCGACGGACGCCCTCACCCCCGCCGTCCTCGACGCGCGGCGCGACCTGGTGCGGCACGCGGCCTGGGTCGTCGCCGACGGAAACCTCCGTGCCGAGACACTGGCGCACCTGCTCGGGCTGGCCCAGGAGGCCGCTGTCCCCCTCGTCTTCGAGCCCGTCAGCGTGCCCAAGGCGGCAAGGCTGTCGGCGGCCCTCGCGGCGGGGCTGGCCCCCCACACCGTGACCCCCAACGTGGCGGAACTCGGCGCGCTCGTGGGCCGCCTCGTGCCCGACACGCCGGACGCCCTTCACGCGGCGGCGGGCGAGCTGCACGGGCGGGGCGTCCACACCGTCTGGGTGCGGCGCGGCGAGCGGGGCAGCCTGCTCCTGACCCCGGGGGAAACGCACGCCCTCCCCGCCCTGCCCGCCCGCGTGGCCGACGTGACGGGCGCGGGAGACGCCATGCTCGCCGCCTTCCTCGCCGCCCGGCTCGCCGCCTTCCCCCCCGCCGAGGCCGCCCGCCACGGGCACGCCGCCGCCGCGCTCACGGTCGAGAGTGAGCGCGCGGTCTCGCCCCTCCTGAGCCCTGCGGCCATCCGGGCGCGGCTGGGCTCCGCGGGCGGACAACAGACCCACCCAAGACCTCACCCAAGGAGCCACACCATGCCCACCCCCCTGCCCATCCGCCCCGAAGTCGCCCGCCTGATGGACCTCCACCCCGAGGTCGCCGCCGCCCTCGCCTCCGGGGGGCCGGTCGTCGCGCTGGAGAGCACGATCATCAGCCACGGGATGCCCTTTCCGCAGAACGTCGAGATGGCGCGCGGGGTGGAGGCCGTCGTGCGCGAGAACGGAGCCACGCCCGCCACCATTGCCGTCCTCGGTGGGCGGCTGAAGGTGGGCCTCACCCCCGACGAGTTGCACCTCCTCGCCACCGACCGGGGCGTCCAGAAGATCAGCACCCGCGACCTGCCCGTGACGGTGGCGCTGGGCGGCCACGGGGCGACCACGGTCGCGTCCACCATGCGGATCGCCTCGCTGGCGGGCGTCCGGGTCTTCGCCACGGGCGGCACGGGGGGCGTCCACCGGGGGGCAGGGCAGAGTATGGACGTCAGCGCCGACCTCACCGAACTCGCCCGCACCGACGTGTGCGTGGTGAGCGCCGGGGTCAAGAGCATCCTCGACATCGGCCTGACCCTGGAGGTGCTCGAAACCCAGGGTGTGCCCGCGATCACGCTGGGGTCGGAAGAATTCCCCGCCTTCTACTCGCGGTCGAGCGGCTTTCCCTCGCCGCTGACGGTTCAGACGGAAGCCGAGGCCGCGCGCGTGCTGCACGCCAAGTGGTCCCTGGGCCTGTCGGGCGGCGTCCTCCTCGCCAACCCCATCCCCGAAGGCGCGGAGATTCCCGCCGCCGAGATCACCCCGCAGATCGAGCGGGCGCTGGCCGACATGGCCGCGCTCGGGCTGAGCGGTAAGGAGACGACGCCCTACCTGCTGGGCCGGATGGTGGAGATCACGGGCGGGCGCAGCCTGGAGGCGAACATCGCCCTCGTGCGCCACAACGCGGCGGTGGCCGCAAGGGTCGCGGTGGAGTACGCGCGCTTGACGGGCTGACCTCCGGCCAGGAGGAGCGCCTTACTCGGGTCGGACCCACGCGGGCGAGTCGGTCTGGCGTTCCTCGGCAGGCACCTCGGGCAGACGCTCCCTCAACCACCTCGCCCCGGCGTGCGGGAAAGACAGGCCCGTCAGGCGGGGTCGGCGGGCGTGGGGGCCCGCGCCCCCTCCCACGCCTCCAGCCTCTCCCGCGCCTCGTCCACGTGCATCTGCTCGATCAGGGCGCCGCGGAAGGTGGTGACGCTCTTACCCCCCTGCCGCGCCTCCTCCCACGCGGCGAGCAGGGCGCGGGCCTCCTCCGCCTCCGCCTGGGTCACCCCGAAGGCGAGGTTGGCCGGGGCGACCTGGCCGGGGTGGATCACCGTTTTCCCAGAGAATCCCAGGGTCCGGCCCTGCTCACACTCGCGGGCAAAGCCCTCCGGGTCGCGCACGTCGTTGTACACGGCGTCAAGAGGGACTTTGCCGTGCGCGCGGGCGGCCAGCACCACCGCCGAGAGGGCGTGGAGGAGGGGCAGGCGGTCGGGGTCGGGGCGCGTCCCGAGCGCGCGGGCGAGGTCGTTGGCGCCCACGATCAGCCCCGCCACCCCCGGCACGGCGGCGATCTCGGCGGCGCGCAGCACCCCGAGCGGCGTCTCGACCATCGCCCAGAGGGGGAGGCCGAGGTGCAAGTCGCGCAGGGTGCGGGCGTCCTCCACCTTGGGGAGCACGAGGCCCGCCGCCCCCGCCGTCAGCGCCATCTCACGGTCGGCGTGCTCCCAGGGGGTGCCCAGGCCGTTGACCCGCACGAGGACCGGGCCGGACCAGTGCCACGAGAGCGCCGCCCTCACGTTCTCCCGCGCCGCGTCCTTGGCCTCGGGGGCGACGGCATCCTCCAGATCGAGGATCACGGCGTCGGCGTCCAGCGTGCGGGCCTTCTCGACGGCGCGCGGCTTGTCGCCCGGCACGTAGAGCACCGAGCGCAGGGGCTTAACGCTCACGCTCGGCATTCTCCCGGCGAGGTTTGGCGGCACTCGACCACAGCAGGAAGGGGAGCAGGGCGAGGAAGAACCGCAGGGGGCGTTTCATGGGGTCAGGGTAGCCCTTCCGGCTGGCGGACGCGGAGCCCGGCGAAGCCAAGGGCGTGGGCCACGATGAGCGCCACCTCCTGAGCCGTAAACGCTGCTTCCCCCGGCCCCGACCAGTCTTGGACGATGTACTCCCGCTCCGCCGTTTCCTCGATGCTCAGCAGGTTGAAGGCATCCTGGTAAACCTCCAGATTCATCGAGTCGCGTTCCACAGCGCTCGCCACAATAAATTTCAGGCTCACTCCAGCCCCCAGATACTCGGCGGCGCCAGCTCCAGCACGTTTCCGGCGGGGTCCTCGAAGTACAGGCTCTCGCCTCGGTTGCCCCAGGCATAGCGGGTGACGCTCAGACCGTGCCCCTCCAACCGCGCCTGCCAGGCGTCCGTCTCCTCGCACCCAATCGCCAGACAGACGTGCCCGCCGACTTTTCCCGCGTGGGGCGGCACGTCGCCGGGCTGGGCACTCATGGCCGGATTGAAGATCAGCAGCATGGAGCCCTCCAGCCGGTAAAAGAGGTGGCGCCCCGGGACCTTGCCGTACAGGCTCAGTCCCAGGACACCCGAGTAGAAGGCTTCGGCGGCCTCCAGATCGTCCACGTACAGGCAGGTCTCCAAGGCGCGCATGGGGAGAGCTTAGGGCAGGCGGTCAGCCCTCAGCACGACACAGGTTGGCTGAGGGCTGATCGCTCCTACGGCAGCACCACCCGCGGCGCCGGCGCCACGCCCAGCGCCCGCCGCTGCACCTCGCGCAGGGTGGCCTCGCCGCTCGCCTGGGTCCCGTGCTTGCGAAAGCTGGTCGCCAGGCTCTCGGCGTCGCGGCGCAGCAACTCCTTGAAGTTGGGGTTTTGCCGGGTCGTGAGCTGGGGAAAGTCGATGATCGTCACGGTGTTCTCCCACCAGAGGAGGTTGTAGGTGCTGTAGTCGCCGTGCGCGTAGCCCAGCCGCAGCAGGTGCGCCATGCCGTCCAGGGCTTGATTCCAGGCATTCCGGGCCTCCTCGGGGCTCAGGGCCGCGTCGCTCAGGCGCGGGGCGGGGGCGTCCTCGGTGCCGATCAATCGCATCAAGACGGCGGGGGTGGTCTGCGTGTACTCGTAGGGGCTGGGGCCGACCAGCGGCTCGGGGACGCTGAGGCCCGACCCCCACAGGTGCCACAGGTGCGCGTACTCGGCGGCCACCCACCCCGCCTGAAGCATCTCCAGGCCCCTCTTGCTGCGGCCCTCCATCGCCCTCTTCGCCCGCTCGTCGAGGATGACCTGCCCCTCGCGGTAGATGCCGTCGCGCTTGAAGGACCGGGCCTCCAGCTCGCGGTAGAGCTTGAGGAGGACGCTCCCCCTCGGCCCGCGCGCCACGTACGCCGTGGCCTCCTTGCCGCTCCCCAGTTCGGCGACGACCTCGGTGATGTGCCCCAGGTCGGTGAGGCGGCGGATGGTGTCGTCCTGCTCACCTGCCTCCTCGGCGGTCAGCGCGGAGAGACGGCGGCGACCCAGCGGCTTCTTCGTCTTGTGCTTCTGGCGCTTCCCTGGGCGGGTGTCCGCGTCCGAGAGTTCGTCTTCGAGCCAGCGGACGCTCAAGGGCGCCTCGTTCGGGTGTCACATGGGGGTTGGAACGGCGGGGGCTGGTGCTGCACGGTGGCTCCTGGGATCGGGGGCGAGGGTTCCTCGTTCGGTCGCGTTCAGGCTGACGGTGACAATGATGGTGATGTCGGTCATGTGCAGCACCTCCTTCCGGTGTTGCCCTCACCGTAGCAGGTGAGGCGGGCGTGAGGGAACGGAGGCGGGGCGGATAGGCCATCACGCTTAGGGGTCGGGGGGCAGACCCTCCGGGCTCGGGACTGAAGCCCACCTCACCATCCTGGGGAGGCGGCGCGGCCCCGGTAAAGCGGGCTTGTTCCGGGCATCATCTGCGGGGGTCCCGGTGCCACGAGACTGACTTCCCGCCTCCGCTCCGTCCCGGCTCCTCCAGGCCGGGTGCGCCGGGAGAGCGCGGCCAGATCAGCTCCTCTCCACGCCGGGGCCACCGGGTTTGGGGTGTTTTCCCCCGTGGACGAGAAAGGAACGCCTGTCATGCCCAAGCGCATCCGGTTCCGGGCCTCCGCGCCCGAGCCCGCCAACCCCCACCCGGCGCCCTCCGCCCCGCCCCGGCGCATCCGGGTCAGCGCGCCCCCCGCCGAGCCCACCCCGCCCGAGGACGCCCCCTCCTCTCCCGTCGTCGTCCTTCCCCCTCCCGGGGAGCCCAACCAGCCCGCCGCGCCCCGCGTGACCCTCGCCGAACCGCCGCCCCGCCCCGCTCCGCCCCCTCCCGCTCCGTCTCCGGCGGGCGCCCGCCGGGGCAGGCCGACCAAGGACATGCAGCGGGCGCAGCGCATCGCCCAGGAGGTCTTCGGCTACGACGGGCTCCACGAGGCGCAGAAGGAGGCCATCGCGTCCGTCCTGAAGGGGCGTGACACCCTCGCGATCATGCCGACCGGGAGCGGCAAGTCGGCGATCTATCAGGTCGCGGCGCTCTCGCTGAACGGCCCCACGGTCGTCGTCTCGCCCCTGATCGCCCTGCAACGCGATCAGGTGGAGGCGCTGGAGGAGAGTGCGCCGGGTCAGGCGGCCCTGATCAACTCCACCCTGCGGCCCGCCGAGCGCGAGGCCACCCTCAGCGCCTTCGAGGAGGGCGAGGTCGAGTTCCTCTTCCTGGCGCCCGAGCAGCTCAGCAACGAGGAGACGCTGGCCCGGCTGCGGGAGGCTGAGCCGTCGCTCTTCGTGGTGGACGAGGCGCACTGCGTTTCGGAGTGGGGCCACGACTTCCGGCCCGAGTACCTGCGGTTAGGAGTTGTGGTGGAGGCGCTCGGGCACCCGACCGTCCTCGCGCTGACGGCGACCGCCTCGCCCCCCGTTCGCGCGGAGATCGTGGAGCGGCTGGGGATGCGGGAGCCCGAGATTCTGGTGCGCGGCTTCGACCGCCCGAACATTCGCCTGGGCGTGCGGCGCTTCGAGGACCCGGGGACGAAACGCTCGGCGCTGCTGTCCGAGGTGATCGCCGCCCCCAAGCCGGGCATCGTCTACGCGGCGACCCGCCGGGCGGCGGACGAGCTGGCCCGCGACCTCACGGGGCGCGGGGTGCGGGCGGCGGCCTACCACGCCGGGCTGAACGTGGAGGCGCGAGGGGGGGCGCAGGCGGCCTTTATGGCGGACGAGCTGGAGGTCATCGTGGCGACGACCGCCTTCGGCATGGGGATCGACAAGCCGAACGTGCGCTTCGTGCACCACCTCGACATCTCCGGCTCGGTGGACGCCTACTACCAGGAGATCGGGCGGGCCGGGCGCGACGGCGCGGCCTCGGAGGCCACCCTCTTCTACGCGCCCGGCGACTTGCGGCTGCGCCGCTTCTTCGCGGGGAGCGGCCTGATCGACGCCGATCAGGTCGAACACGTGCTGCGCGCCCTGGAAGAGCACCACGGCCCGGTGGACCCCGAGGAGTTGCGCGAGGAGACGGGCCTGTCGCAGACGAAGGTGCTGACCGCCGTGAGCCGATTGGAAGACGTGGGCGCCGTGGAAATCCTGCCGAGCGGGGAGGTCACCGCGACGGACGGGGCGCAGGCCCCCGAGGTGGTGGCCGAGGCCGCCCTCGCGCAGGCCTACCGCCGCGCCTTCGAGGACTCGCGCCTGGAGATGGTGCGCGGGTACGCCGAGACCGGGGGCTGCCGCCGCGAATTCCTGCTCAACTACTTCGGCGAGGCGTCCACCCCGCCCTGCAACTACTGCGACAACTGCGAGGCGGGGCTGGTGCAGGCGACCGCTGACGGGGACGACGTGCCCTTCGCCCTGGGCACCCGCGTCGCCCACCGCACCTTCGGCGAGGGCCTCGTCATGCGCTACGAGGGCGAGAAGATCACCGTCCTCTTCGACGGGCCGGGGTATCAGACGCTCGCGCTGCCCGTGGTCCTCGATCAGGGCCTGCTGGAGCCGCTCGGGGCCTGAATCCCTGCCAGAGAAGGGGGAGGGGACAGCGACCGCGCGTGTCCCCTCCCCCTTCCCGTGACCCTCAGCGCACCGTCTTGCTGACGAGGCTGTTCGTGTAGAAGTTGGTGGCCCTCGCCCCGGCGGGGAGGCTCCCCTGCCGGACGAGCGCGGCGACGGCCTTCGTCCAGGCGGCGGGGTCGCTGGCGCCCAGCCCATTCGCGCGGGTGTACGCGCTCTGCATCAGGGGCACGCTCGCGCGCAGCACGTCCAGCGAGCCGCCCCCCGTGCCGAAGACGGGCTGGGCGACCCGGAAGGCGCGGGCGGGGTCGGTCACCGTGAACTTCAGCCCCCGCTGACTGGCCCGCACCACCCGCCGGGCGAGGTCCCCGGTCAAGGTCTTGTCGGTGGTGATCAGGCCCGAGCCCACCATCGGGTAGGAGGCGGTCACGTCGAGGGTGTAGACCCGCGTGCCCGAAGTCCGGAGCTGCACGACCTCGTTGTTCACGAAGCCCACGGCGGCGTCCACCCGCCCGGCCCGCACCGCGTCGAGCTGGGTAAATCCGATGGAGGCGAGCCGCACGTCGCGCCCCTCCTGGAGCCCCGCGTCGTCGAGCACGGCCCGCAGCGCGGCGTAGCTGCTCCCGAAGGTGCCGGGGAGGCCCACCGTCTTGCCCTTCAGGTCGGCGGCGGTGCCGAGCGGCTTCGTGCTGAAGACCGTGACCGGCAGCTTCTGGTACATCGCCATGACGTAGCGCACCGGGGCGCCCTGGTTGCGCGCGAAGATCGCGTCCTCGGGGTCGCCCACGATGAAGTCGAGCTTGCCCTGGAGCAGCAGCGGCATGAGTTCGGACACGTAGCCGTGCTGGAACCTGACGTTCAGCCCCTCCGCCCGGAAGTACCCGAGCTTGTCCGCCACGTAAAAGGGCGTGAACTGCACGTTGGGGATGTACCCGAGGCCGATGGCGACCGTGCGGGCGGGGGCCGTCTGGGAGGCTGTGGTCTGGGCCGACGCGGTGCCCAGGGCGAGCAGCGCGAGGAGGGCGGCGGGCTTCATGAGGGCGAGTATAGGAGGACGGCGCGGCGGGACCATGACCGGGGTTGCCAACCCGGCGGGGCCCGTCCCTCGATGAACGCTGGGTGTTCCGGGCAGCCCCGAGCCTCATGTCGGCGGGCAAGACCTGACCTGGGACCGGGTGGTAGACTGCGGGGTACGCCTGCGCGAGTGCGCGGGGAAAGGAAGATCATGACCAACGACACCAACGAGCATCCCCTCGACCCCCGGGGTGACCTGCACGAGACCCCGGAGGAGCTGCGCGACGTCCTCCCCGAGCTTCAGGGCGAGCCCGACGAGGACCCCGTGCTCGACGCCGAGGAGGCCGAGCAGGAGGGTCAGGTCGCCGCGATGGCGGTGATGGACAGCGGCAACGTCTCCGACGACGAGAGCGCCGAGGGCGAAGAGGGCGAGGACGAGTACATCGACGCCGACGACCTGATCGGCCTCCTGAACGAGATGAAGGAGATGCTCGAAGCCCAGGGCAAGGAAATCCGGGGCCTGCGCCGTGAGATGCGCGAACTCCGCGAGGGCCAGGGTGCCCAGGCGAGCGGCTTCAAGCCCCGCGAGGACCGCGGCGGTCAGGGCGGCGGCGGGTTCCGTCCGCGCGAGGACCGCGGCGGGTTCCAGGGTGGCGACCGTGGCGGCTATCAAGGCGGCGGGGACCGAGGCGGCTTCCGTCCCCGTGACGACCGCGGCGGTCAGGGTGGCGGCGGGTTCCGTCCGCGCGAGGACCGCGGCGGGTTCCAGGGTGGCGACCGTGGCGGCTATCAAGGCGGCGGGGACCGGGGCGGCTTCCGTCCCCGTGACGACCGCGGCGGTCAGGGTGGCGGCGGGTTCCGTCCGCGCGAGGACCGCGGCGGGTTCCAGGGTGGCGACCGTGGCGGCTATCAAGGCGGAGGGGACCGGGGCGGCTTCCGCCCCCGTGATGACCGCGGCGGTCAGGGTGGCGGCGGGTTCCGTCCGCGCGAGGACCGGGACCGTAACTTCGGCGACCGCGAGTTCCGCCCGCAGGGGGGCGAGGGCGGCAACCAGGGCGGTCAGGGCGAGGGGTTCCGCCCACGCGCCCGCACCGACCGGGGCTGGGGCAACCGCCGCAACGACGAGTAAGGGTTGAGAGGGAAGGAGGGCCGGGGTGAGAGTCCCGGCCCTCGCCTTTTGCCGGGCAGGGGTGAGGGTCGGGATGAGGCGGGGGCTGAGCAGCCGCAACACTTGATCCCGAGGAGGGTGCAACTCTCCTCCCTCCTTGGCTTGCAAAGCTCCGCAGGAGAGGGGGGAGGACGGGTGGGGATAATGGGCGGGGCGTCAGGCCTACTGGGTAGGGAAGGCGTCTTCCTGGCGGTGGGGGTGGTCACACGCCCCCTCACCCCCACCCTCTCCCGCGAGGGGAGAGGGAGAAAAGAGCCCCTTCTCCTCGCCTACGAGTGCGACGTGTGGTGGCCGAGGCCGTGGGGTCGTTCCTCTTCTCCCGCCAACAAGTGCCCGTCCAGCCACCCCAGGTACTCCTCCAGCCGCCCCATCCTGCGGTCCGGCCTGCCCGAGCGCGAGAGTTCGTGGTCCTCGCCGGGGAAGCGGACGAAGCGCACGGGGACGCCGTGCAGGCGCAGCGCCGCGTACCACTGCTCGGCCTGCTCGACGGGGCAGCGGTGGTCGAGGACGGAGTGGACGATCAGGGTGGGGGTGCGGACGTTCTCGACGTACTTCAGCGGGCTCATGTCCCACAGCCGGAGTGCGTCCTCCTGACGGTGGAAGTTCAGGCCGAGTTCGTCGTCCCAGAAGCGCATCCCGATATCCGAGGTGCCGCCGAAGGAGATCAGGTTGCAGATGCTCCGGTCGGTGACCGCCGCGCGGAAGTGGGTCGTGTGCGCGGTGATCCAGTTTGTCATGTAGCCGCCGTAGCTCCCGCCCATCACGCCCGCGCGGTCGCCGTCGAGCTGGGGAAAGGTCGTCAGGCACACGTCGAAGAAGGCGAGCAGATCGTCCATGTCCACGCTGCCCCAGCGCCCGTGGATGTCCGAGGACCACGCCTGCCCGTACCCGACGCTGCCGCGCGGATTGCCGTAGCAGACCCCGTACCCCCGCGCCGCGAGGAGCTGGAACTCGTGCGTGAAGCCGTGCCCGTAGGCCGTGTGTGGCCCCCCGTGGATGCTCAGCAGGGCGGGCACGCGGCCCTCCCCGTCCGGCAGCAGGACCCACCCCTCCCCCTCGCCAAGGTCGTTCGTGAAGCAGACGCGCGTATGAGCCCGGGCCGGGAAGGGGAGGCGGGCGTGGAGGTCGGTGACCTGCGTGCCGTTGAGTTCCACCTCCGGGAAGCGGTCGGCGCGCTCGCGGATCAGGGCCACGGCGTCCGCGCGGGCCGTGAAGGCGGAGATCACCCCGTCCTCGCGGTGGTCGTGGGGCGTGACCGTCCCGTCCAGCCCGAGGCGGAAGAGGCCGCACGAGCCGCCCACCGTGCTCGGGAAGAGCAGCGTCTCCGCGTCCAGCCACACCGGGCGCTCCGGGAAGGCGCCCACGTGGCAGTCGCCGCCCACCACATTCCCGACCGGGCGGTCCCACCCCTCGTCCAGCCGCCGCCACGCGCCGTCCCTCTCGACGAGGAAAAGGTGGGCGTCTTCGGGCGAGCCCTTCCCCTCCGGGCGGCCCACGAGGACGAAGCGTTCCCCGTCCGGATGCGGTGTGGCCGAGACGATGGCCGAGTTCCAGCGGGTGAGGCGGGTGCGGGTGCCGTCCAGAAGCAACGTGTACGCCTCCTGCCGCCACTGCGCCGCATCGTCCTCAGTCTCGCTGGAGACGAGGAGCACGCCGCGCGAGTCGGGCCACCACGTGTAGGAGGTGACCTCGACCTCGGGCACGTGCCACTCGCGCAACTCATCCGCCGCCACGTCGTAGAGCCACAGCCGGGCGGGAGATTCGGGGAGCCAGTCGCGCCCGTTGAAGCGGTAGCGGGGCCGGGTGATCACGCGGGCCTCACCGCGCTCGTCGCGCTTGTCCTCGTCGTCCCCGAGGCTCAGGAAGGCGAGGAAGCGTCCGTCGGGGCTCCAGCTCACGTCCGTCACCGGGCCCTTAAACCTCGTCACGCGGCGGGCCTCCCCGCCCCCCAGGGGCAGCAGGAAGAGCTGGCCCTTGCCGCCGCGCTCCTCGCGCACGAAGGCGAGCGTCCCCCCGTCCGGCGACGGGCGCGGCGACGTGTCGCGGCCCTCCCCGCGCGTGAGCTGCCGGGCCTCGCCCCCCTCCGAATGCCAGATGTTCGAGCGGTAGCGGGGCTTGGGGAAGTCTTCCTCGGGCCGCGCCGGGTCGTCCTCCTCGACGCGGGAGAGGACGAAGAAGGCGCTGTGCCCGCCTGCGCCCACCTGCGGGTCGGAGGGGAAGACGAGGGCGAGGAGGCTCTCGGGACCGGGCACCGGGTTGTGGGTCATGCCCGCAGTCAATCACGCGGCGGGGACCTCACCCGGCTCATGACGCCTCGCTCAAGGTGGGTTGGCCTTCCTCTCGCGCCGGTCAGGCTGAGATCAGCTACGCTGAATGAACAGCAGCGCGGAACCTCGTTCACCGACCCTTCCGGGACGTGTGGCCGCTGCTTCACCCGACAACTTCGCAGGAGGAACACGATGCAGGAACTGTCATGCACCTGGGTCCCCGGCACCATCGACCTCGTTCGGCTGCGCTTCGCGGGGCGCACGGTCGAACTCACGAGCACCCGCCTCGCGCGCATCTTCGGGCGGGAGGCCCTCAGCGAGCTGTACCTGAGGGGCCGCGCCGTGCTTCGCGCGGACACCCAGCAGATCGCCCTGCTGACCTGAGCCCGCCGCGAAAGGCGCCGCCCCGTCCTGCCGCCCCTGACCCGGGCCGGGCGGGGCCGCTCCTGGCCGGGGGTAGCATGGCCCCCATGCCCCCCGACCTGACCGCCATGATCGCCGACCTGCGCGCCCTGGCGGAAATCGAGTCCCCCTCCACCGACCCCGCCGCCGTGGCCCGCGTGATGGACGTGGTGGGGGCCCGCGCCCGCGAACTGGGCGGCGTCCCCGAGGCGCTCCCCGGCGGCACCCGGGCCTTCTCCTTCGGCGTGGGAGGCGGCGAGAAGCCTCTGCTCGTCCTGACGCACGCCGATACGGTCTGGCCGCACGGCACCCTCGAACACATGCCCTTCCACGTCGAGGGCGACCGCCTCTTCGGCCCCGGCACCTACGACATGAAGGCCGGGATTGTCGGCGTGCTGCACGCGCTGAGGGCCCTGGAGGGACGCTGGCCCCGGGGGGGCGTGCGCCTGCTCCTCACCCCCGACGAGGAGGTGGGCAGCCACGCGAGCCGCCCCCACATCGAGGCCGCCGCCCGGGAGGCCCGCGCCGTGTTCGTGGTCGAGCCGCCCGTGGCCGACTCCCATGCGCTGAAGATCGGGCGCAAGGGGGTGGGCTCGTTCGCGCTGACCTTCCACGGGGTCGCCAGCCACGCGGGCAACAAGCCGCAGGAGGGGGCGAGTGCCGTCACCGAGGCCGCCCGCGCGGTGCTGGAGGTGCAGGCCCTCGCCCGCCCGGACCTGGGCACGACCGTCAGCGTGGGGCGAATTCGGGGCGGCAGCGCCGTGAACGTCATTCCCGCCGAGGCGACCCTGGAAATCGACCTGCGCGCCTCCACGGTGGCGGAGGGCGAGCGCGTCACGGACGCCATCCGCGCCCTCACCCCCGCCGACCCCCGCGTGCGGCTCAGCGTCACGGGCGGCCTGAACCGTCCCCCCTTCGAGCCGGGACCGGGCACGCTCACCCTCTTCGGGCAGGCCCAGGCCATCGCCCGGGATCTCGGCTTCGAGATCGGGGGCGAAGTCGTCGGCGGCGGCAGCGACGGCAATTTCACGGCGCCGCTGTGTCCCACCCTCGACGGTCTGGGCGCTCCGGGTGACGGGGCGCACGCGGCCCACGAGCACGTGCGCCTCGACCGCTGGCCGGACCACGTGCGGCTGCTGACCCGCCTCTTGCAGGAGGTGTAGGCGACAGGCGGGACCGGGGCGTCTTTCCCGCGTCCTGCCCCCCGCGCACCGCGTACCCTGCTGACAAGGAGCCTTCCCATGTTCAACCTCTTCGGTCGGAACAAGCCCGCCGCCAACGCCTACGTTCAGCAGGACGACTCCCAGACCTACCGCGTCCGCGTGCGCACCCGCCCCCACGGCGAGGTCGTCGAGTTCCGCTTCACCAAGAGCGCCCACATCGGCATCGACGACGACGGCAACTACTTTTTCCGCAAGCCCGTGGTCAGCCCGCAGCACTTTGACCGGGGCGAGTTCGTCGTCCGCTTCGACCGCCGCTACAACGTGACGGGCACGGATGCGGAGGGGGTGGACTTCATCCCCGTCAGCGAGTGGGAGTGAGGGTCAGGTCCTGGCCTTCCACGCCCGCGTCCAGCGCGCGACGTGCCACAACTCCCCGTCGGCGAAGCGGCCCCGCAGGTCCCGGCGCATGAACTCGCCCGCCCAGGCCAGGAAGGGGGCCATGTTCTCCAGCCGCCCCCCGCCCCGCGCGTACCCCGCCAGGTAGCCCCGCCGGAAGAGCAGAAGCGCCCGCCGCCTCGTTCCGGACAGTGGCCACACCGACGGATCGGCGCTCAGGATGCTCAGCGTGCGGGCCACGTCGAGCCGCGCGTCGCCCAGGGCCACGTTCTCCCAGTCGAGGACGGCGCTCACCTGCCCGCCCTCCACGAGCACGTTGAAGGGGTGATAGTCGAGGTGGAGCCAGGAAGGGGAGGCCGGGACTCCTGTGGGTCCGCCCAGCACCCGCAGGGCCGCGTGCGCCTCGGCGGGGACGGGCAGGGCGTGCAGCCGGGCGTGCGTCTCCCCGAAGGCCAGGCCGAGGTCGTGGGCGTGTTCGGGCACCTGCTCCAGCGCGGCCCGGAGCGGCACCCCCGGCGCCCACGCCTGCACGAGGACGGCGTGCTCGCCCGTCTCGCCCACGGCCACGACACGCGGCACTGGGTAGCCGCCCGCCCGCAAAGCCTCCGCCAGCCGCGCGAGTCCGTGTGCCGTCCCCGCCTCCGACCGTGGATACAGCCGCGCCGCGAAGGTCCCCTCCGCCGCCTCCACCCGCCAGCTCGGGTTTCCCGACGCGCCCGGCAGCCGCTCCACGTCCCGCACGGTGTAGCCGAGGCTCTGGGTCGCAACGCGAACCGCCGACGCCCCCTCCCCCCATTCACCGCTGACCACTACCCACCGACCTCGTGAAACGTCTCCTCCGTGATTCGTCCCGGGAACTTGCGCAGGAAATCCACCGTGCTCAGCGCCTGGGTGCGGTGGCAGGCGATGGCCTGGAGTTTGCGGGTGATGCGGCTCGTCACATCCCGGCGCACGTTGGGGGCGAGCCACAGGGCGCGCAGCTCCTCGTTCTCGGGCGGAACGGGGTTGGCGTAGTACCACAGGCGGGGCCGCTCGCCCTCCGGCAGGCTTTCCCAAGCCTCGCGCACGGCCCGGTGGGTGGTCACGTGGTCCGGGTGCCCGTTGCCGCCGTTGGGCGGGAAGGTGAGGACGGTCTCGGGGCGGTGACGGAGCATGGCCTCCCGCGCGACCTCCACCAGCGGCCCAAAGGGCTGGTCTTTGAGGTACTTGTCGGGAAAGGCGTGCTGCTCGTGCACCGTCAGGCCGATCACGTCGAGGCAGGCGCGGAGTTCGGCCTCCCGCATCCGGGCGAGTTCCTCGGGGCCGTCCGCCAGCCCCAGGGTGCGCCCCGCCTCCCCGCGCGTGAGGGTGACGAGGCCGCAGGGGCGGCCCTCGTCCAGCAACTCCATCAGGGTGCCCGAGGCGCCGTACACCTCGTCGTCGGGGTGGGGGACGATCAGGAGGAGGTTCAGCCGCTCGTTCATGCGGGCAGGATAGGCGAGATAGCGCAAGCGGCGGATGCGCCTATGACGGGAGGCGGAGCAGGATGAGGGCAATGAACGTCACCCAGACCAGCTTCACCCTCCGTGCCCTGCGCAAGCCGGACGACTACCCGGGTGCGGCCCGCGTCCTCACCGCCGCCAACCCCGAGTGGCCCGTCACCCCCGACCTCCTCGCCGTGTGGGACGGGGCCCGCGACCCGGCCCTCTTCTACACCGAGGCCGTCGCCGAGGCGGGCGGGCAGGTGGTGGGGGCGGGGGGCATCGGCCACGACGATTTCGCCTTCGAGGAGTGGCGCTACTGGGGCAACCTCGCCGTCCACCCGGACGCCCGGGGACGCGGCATCGGCTCGGCGCTGTACGACACATTGCTGGAGCGAGTGAGGGCCCGGGGTGCGCGCGAGGTCCGCACCATGCTCACCGACGCGCCGCACCACGACCCGGGCCGCGCCTTCCTCGAACGCCGGGGCTTTTGCGTCTCCTGGGAGCGCTACGAGTCGCGCCTGAACACGGCGGAGGTGGACCTGGGCTCTCTGGGCGGGCTGCTCGACCGGGTGCAATCGGAGGGCCTCGAACTCCGCAGCGTCGCCGAGCTGGCGGACGATCCCGAGCGTGACCGCAGGCTCTGGGAACTCGACTGGCTCCTCTTTCAGGACGTGCCGATGGGAAGCGCCCTCACCAAGCGGCCCTTCGAGGCGTGGGTGAGGCAGGAGGTGGAGGACCCGACCTTCGCGCCGGAGCTGTCCTTCGTGGCGCTGCGCCCGGGGCTGGACGACCCCCTCACGGGCCCCTACGTCGCCTACACGACCCTGATGCAGACCCCCGGCGGCCCCTACGTGATCGGCATGACGGGGGTGCGGCGGGGGGACCGGGGCCGGGGCGTCGCCAAGGCGCTCAAGGTGGCGGCGATGCGGGCGCTGGCGGGGCGGGGCGGCGGCGAGATTCGCACCATGAACGACAAGCCCAACGCCGCGATGCTGGAGATGAACCGGGCCCTGGGCTTCAAACGCGGCCCCACCCACTTCCGCTACGAACTGCACCTCGGCGGTGGGGCGTGAACGTCCGCGAGGCCACGGACGCCGACTACCCGGCCCTCGCCGATTTGCAAGGCACGGTGTGGCCCGACCACGGGACGACCGGGGACCTCCTCGCCCACGAGGACCGCGAATTGCGTGACCACCCCCGCGGTCCCCACCTGTGGCGCGTCGTGGTGGAAGAGGACGGGCGGGTGGTCGGCACCGCGTCCGCCCTCCAGTACCCGGGCATGTTCCACCCGGACCGCTACCACGTGGACCTCCTCGTCCACCCGGAGGCGCAGGGGCGGGGCGTGGGCCGCGCGCTCGCCGGGGCGATGGACGCTCACCTGGGAGAACGCGGCGCCCGCGAACTGCTCTCGGGCACCCAGGAGGACTGCCCGCGCGGCCTCGCCTTCCTGGCCCGGCAGGGCTTTGCCGAGGTCATGCGCTTTTTCGACAACGTGTTGGAGTTGGGCGAGTTCGACCCCTCCGCCTGGGAGGACGCCGCCCGTCTCCCCGCCCCCTACCGCCAGGCCACCCTCGCCGAAGTGATCGCCGAGGTGGGGGAGGAGCCCGCCTGGCACGCCTACTTCGACGCGGTGGTGGAGATTCGGGAGGACGTGCCGCGCACGGGGGAGGCGACCCCCATCGTCTTCGAGCACTTCCGCAAGCGCGGAGACGACCCGCGCTTCCTGCCGCAGGGTGTGTTCTTCGCGCTGACCCCGGGCGGTGAGGTCGCGGCGATGACCGAGCTGTACACGGACGCCGTGGACCCCGCCAAACTGCACACGGGTCTGACCGGCGCCCGCCGCGCACACCGCAGGAAAGGCTTGGCGCTGGCCCTCAAGCTCGCGGCCCTGGGCGTCGCCCGGGAGCGCGGCGCGGCGAGCGTCTGGACCGGGAACGCCACGACCAACGCGCCCATGCTCGCCCTGAACACCCGCCTGGGTTTCCGCCCCCGCCCCGCCTGGATCGAGATGCGGCGCGGCACGGTGGAGGACGCATGACGTTCGCGGTGCGCCCCGTTGGGGAAGGCGAGTGGGACGCTGCCGGGCGCGTCTACACCCTCGCCGTGCCCCACGACCCCTTCAGCGGCGCCGACTTCCGCAAGCGGGACGCCGAGCAGCGCGGCTGGGGCTACACCACCGCCACCCTCGTCGCCCTGGACCCGGCGGGGGAGGTGGTGGGCGTCGCCTCGTACTCGCAGAACCCCGGCGCCTACCACCCGCGCCGCTACACGCTGGAGGGCGCCGTCCACACGGAGCGGCAGGGCCACGGGGCGGGACGTGCGCTGTGGGACGCGGTGCGGGCCGATCTGACCCGCCACGGCGCCGAGTCCGTCCGCGTCCTGGCCCGGGAGGATCACCCGGTCGCCCCCGGTTTCCTGACCCGGCGCGGCTTCGTGGGCGACAAGCGGTACTTCACGGGTTCGCTCGACCTGACCACCTTCGACGACTCGGGCTACCGGGAACTAGAGGGCCGTTTAGCCGCCCGGGGCGTGCGCGTCCGCAGCCTCGCCGAGTTGCGGGCCGCCGCCGTGCCCGACCTCACCGCCCGCCTTCACGCCCTGATGAGCGACGTGCGGGGGGACGTGCCCCGCTCGGAACCCGCCACGCCCCTCTCCCGCGAGGTGTTCGAGGAGGCCGTCCTCGGCGACCCCGGCCTGCTCGAAGACGCCTACCTCGTCGCCGAATATCAGGGGGACTGGATCGGCCAGACCACCCTTTTCCGCAGTGAGGCGAGCCCCGACCTCCTCACCGGCCTGACGGGCGTGACCCGCGGGTGGCGCGGCCAGGGAGTCGCCACCCTCCTCAAGTTGCACGCGATCCGGGCGGGCCGCGCGCTGGGCGGCACCCTGATCCGCACCGACAACGCCAGCGACAACGCGCCCATGCTCGCCGTGAATGGCCGCCTGGGCTTCGTGCGCGACCCGGCGAGCGTGAGCTACGTCAGGACCTTCGGGGGTTGAGAGGGGGTGTCGAGGGGTGGCCTTCCGTGCGATAAGGGGAGAAGCGTGTCACCCCCACCCGGCTTTCCTCGTTCCCGGTTTCCCTCCCCATGCTCTTGAGCCTCGACTGGGACGCCTTCAGCGGCACCGTTCCCCTCGTCTTCGACGCGCCGATCTGGGGCACCGCCGACCGTGAGCACGACCGGCTGGAGGCGTGGCGGGACCGGGCCCGCAGACGTGACCCGCGAGCACCGGGCTGGACGGCCCTCGCCGCCGACTTCCCCCTCTATCCCGGTTGGAAGGGGTTGGAGCGTTACGCGGGCATCCCCACCACCGTGACCCTCACGCACGCGGACGCGTGGGCGTGGCTTGAGGCCCACCCCGGTGAGGACGTGCTGAACGTGGACAGCCACCACGACCTGTTCAGCCTCAGCGGCGACGCTGGGCGGGTGCGGCCCGGCAACTGGGCGGGGCTGGGGCTGCGCGCGGGGCTCATCCGCCGCTACACCTGCCTCTACCCCGACTGGCACGCCGGGCTCCCCGTCGCCGAGGGCTTCGACCTGGGGCGGACGCGGGCGGAGATCGGGCCGCATCTCCTGTCCGGGGTGTTGGAACGGGTGACCCTTCGGCGCATGGGCTCTCCCGGCGAGGGCCTGCCCGACCCCTCCGAGGTGAGCGCCGTGCTGCTCGTGCAGTCGCCCGCGTGGACGAGTCCGGCACATGACCCGGATTTTCTGGAGCTGGCCCGCGCGTTGAATGCCGTCCCGCTGACCCCGCCGCTGGGCCGCTCAGGGTAAGAGACCCTCCCTTTCTCCCCGGCGTGCACCTGATACCTTTTGACGCGGCCCGTGACCTGTTCTGTCGCTGTGGCCGGAGGACGCCGTGACTATTCCTGCCCTGCGCCGCACGCCCGTGCTGCTGACGCTCCTGTACGCCTCGAGCATCCTGCTCGCCAACCTGACCCTGAACCAGTTCATCCCCCTGCCCGTCTTCGGGCTGCTGAGCGTGGGAACGATCTTTTTCGCGGCGGTCTTCACCCTGCGCGACCGCATCCACCGGGAGGGCGGGCTGAAGGCCGTCTACGTCGCCATCGCGGCGGCCCTCGTGGTGAACACCCTCGCCGCGCTGCTGACGGGCACCCCGTGGAGATTTATCGGGGCGTCCTTTCTGGCGATCCTGGTGGGCGAACTCGCGGACACCGCCGTGTACCAGCGCCTGATCCGGAAGAGCTGGTGGACCCGTGTGCTGACGAGCAACGCCGTGAGCGTGCCGCTCGACTCGGTGATCTTCACGCTGCTCGCCTTCTGGGGCGACATGAGCACGCGCGACATCGGGCAGATCATCTTCGCCGACATCCTCGCCAAGTACGCCATCGCCGCCCTGTTCGCCCTGCGGGTGCGTCACGCTGCCCGCGCCGCCGCCTCGTGACCGTCCCCACTCCCGCCGAGCGGCTGAAGACCATCGCCAACGCGAGGCCGGGGCTGCCCACCGTCGTCGAACACGTCCTGCACCTGCCCGAGCTGTGCCCGGCGACCCACAACCCGGCACCCGGCAGCACCCTCACCCTGCGGTACGAGGCGGGCGAGCGGCTACTCGAACTGTTCAGCCTCGACGCGTACGTCGACGCCTTCGTGGGGCACCCGGTCGTGCGCGACATGGAGTTCTTCGTCCAGACGGTCGCTCAGGATTCCGCCGATGCTCTGGGGGCGGAGGTGACGGCCAGCGCCGACGTGCGTTTCAAGGCGCTCAGGCAGGAGCAGAGGGTGACGGTGCTGGCGCGGCCCGAGGTGGGCTGACGCCGCAGCCGAAGGGGTACGCTTGGACATGGCGAACCGGAACCTGTTCATGTCTGGCGTGATCAAGTGGGCCAAACAGACTACGGGCGGCAGCTCGGCACAGGAGAGCCCTCCTCGCCTTCGCAACAATGGGGAGGAGGGTCTTGGTGTGCCTGTCCCCGTCGGCCCCCGCCCCTTTCGAGGAGGCGCCCACGCTTTCCCTCCCGAGGTCGAGGAGGAGGCCGCGGGACCCTACAGCCCCAGCATCCCCCGGTAGCCCTGCACGATGGCCCCGCCCCAGACCAGCGCGACGACCGCCCCGAGGGCGAGGTAGGGGCCGAACTTCACCCGGTTCTCTTTCTTCAGGGCGAGTTGCAAGAGGCCCAGCACCGCCCCCGCCACGACCGCCACGACGACCGCCACGAGCAGCCGCTCCCACCCCAGGAACGCGCCGATCACGGCGGCGAGCTTCACGTCCCCGAAGCCCATCGCCGAGGGGTCGAAGGGGGCGTCCGCCTCGCCCTCGGGCTCGGATTTGAGCCACCAGTACACGCCCGCGACGAGGGAGGCCGCCCCCGCCGCCATCAACGCTCCCTGCACCATCACGATCAGGCCGGGCCCGAACCCGCTGCCCCCCAGCGCCACGGAGACGAGGAAGCCGCCCAGCGTGACGACCTCCGGCACCCGCACCACCCGCCGTGCCGTGAGGTTCACCCCCGCCGCAAGAAGGGCCGCCCCCAGCCCCCACCACGGCCCCAGCCACGCGCCCGCGAGCAGGGCGAGGCTGAGTTGCTGGTAGCCGATGGGCGCCTCCGGGTACTGCCGCTCCCGGAAGCGCCGCAGCACCCACGACCCGATCAGGTCGATGGTGACGAGCAGCCCCGCGCCGAGGAGGGCGCCCTGAACCGCTCCTTGGAAGGTCGGAAGCCCCGCCTCCGCCGCCCCCGAGCGTGTGTTCAGAAACGCGAAGGCGAGCCCCAACGCCACGCCCGGCAACGTCAACTCGTCGGGGATGGTGTAGGTGTCGAGGTCGATGGCGCTCGCCACGAGAAGCAGGGTGAACAGCACCATCAGCCCCAGCGTGCCCACCCCGTAGGTCGTCAGCGGAAAGAGGGCCGCGATGACCGCGTACCCCAGCCCGGTCAACGCCTCCACGACCGGGTAGCGGGACTTGATGGGCGAGCGGCAGTACCGGCACTTGCCCCCCAGCGCCAGCCACGAGCCCACCGGCACGAGGTCCAGGGGAGCGAGGCGGTGGTCGCATCCGGGGCAGTGGCTGGGCGGGAAGGCGACGTTTTCCCCGCGTGGCAGCCGCCAGACCAGCACGTTCGAGAACGAGCCCACGAGCAGCCCGAGGACACCCGCGAACACCACGAGGAGAAGGTCGAGACTCACCCTCCGAGTCTAGGCCGCCCGCTCTGACAGGAGGCTTGCGAGGACCGGGTGAGGAAGGGGGCGCGGCTCACCCGGCCCGCGCCCCCCGTCCTCTCCCGCTCAGTGCTTGCCGAAGTGTCCCAAGAGCGGCACGTTCGGACGCCACTCGGGCCGCTCGACCACCTCGCCGTAGAGGTCGTACTCGTCGCTGTCCTCGATGCGGGCCCGCACGATGTCGCCGATTTTCACCTGCCCTGCGAAGTCCCCCGCGTAGAGGTAGACCTGACCGTCGATGCCGGGAGCGTCGCCCTTCGTGCGGCCAATGAGCCGCGTGCCCGGCAGGTCGTCCTCGTCGTCGTTGAACTCGTCCACGATCACGTCCAGCACTCGGCCCACCTTCTCGGCCAGCCGCTCGGCGCTGATGCGCTGGGCGACCTCCATGAAACGGGCGAGGCGCTCCTGCTTGACCTCCTCGGGCACGGCGTCCGGCAACTTGTTCGCGTCCGCCTCGTCCACGTCGGAGTAGGGGAAGGCGCCCACGCGGTCGAGCCTCGCTTCCTCCAGGAAGGTCAGCAGCTCCTGGAAGTCCTCCTCCGTCTCGCCGGGGAAGCCCACGATGAAGGTCGAGCGGATAGCCAGCTCCGGGCAAATCTCGCGCCAGCGGCGAATGGTGTCGAGCTGCTTGCCCGCGCCGGGCCGCCGCATCAACCTCAGGATTTTGGGCGAGGCGTGCTGAAGGGGCACGTCGAGGTAAGGCAGGATCTTGCCCTGCGCCATCAGCTCCACCAGCCGCTCGACGTGTGGATACGGGTAGACGTAATGCATCCGCACCCACGCGCCCATCTCGCCCAGCCGCTCCGCGAGGTCCGTGAGGTGCGCGCGGACCTGCCCGCCCTGGAACTCCGACTCGCGGTACCGCACGTCCACCCCGTAGGCCGAGGTGTCCTGCGAAATCATCATCAGTTCCTTGGTGCCGCCCGCAATCAGGCGATACGCCTCGTACAGCACCGCGCCCGCGTCGCGCGAGACCTGCCGCCCGCGCAGCTTGGGAATGATGCAGAAGGCGCAGGTGTGGTTGCACCCCTCCGCGATCTTCACGTAGGCGTAGTGGCGGGGCGTGAGCTTGACTGAGGGGGCGAACACGTCGCCGTGCCGGGTGACCTCCTGCTCGGGTCGCATTCCGGGGGCGGCGACGGGCAACAGCCCCGTGAAGGCGTCCGTCTCGATGGGCAGCAGCTCGCGCACGTGGCCCATCACGTCGTCCACGGCCTCGGAGCCGGTGATCGCCGCGACCTTGGGGTGGCGTTCCAGAATCTTCTCGGGGCGCTCGCCCAGGCAGCCCGTCACGATGACCTTGCCCGTGGCGTCGAGCGCCTCGCCGATGGCGCTGAGGCTCTCCTCCACGGCGGGGGTGATGAAGCCGCAGGTGTTGACGATGACGGCGTGCGCGTCCTCGTAGCTGGGGGCCACCTCATACCCTTCCGCGCGCAGTTGGGTCAGGATGCGTTCGCTGTCCACCAAGGCCTTCGGGCAGCCCAGGCTGATGAAGCCGACTTTCTTCGTTTGATTCGCCGTGCGGGGCACGGGATGGTCTGCAATGGTCAAGGTCTGTTCCCCTTCGCTCACGCGCCGCAGTTCAGGGGAGGGCGCGGAGACTTCCAGCCGAGTAGTCTACAGGGCGGGAGGAGGGGAGGGGTAGGGCGGGTGTCACATCGGGAGGGGCTCGTCCCAGGGGTTGAACACACGCACGCCGAAACCCTGAAAGTCGCCCACGTTGCGCGTGACCATCGTCAGGTCATGGTGCAGGGCGGTTGCCGCGAGCAACGCGTCCATGCAGGGAACCTGTTTGGGACGGCGACCCGAGGCCAAGATCATGCGCGCCCAGGTGGTCATCACCCCGTCGTCCGGCGTCAGGATGCGGCCCTGGTAGTCGGGACGGAGGATGTCGTCCAACCACAGTCGCAGCCGGGCACGTTTGGAGGGGTCGGTCAAGTCCTCCGTCCCAAACTCCAATTCGCCCAATGTGATGCTGCTGATGTAAAGGCGTGGGAGCGGTATAGTCCGCAAGAACGCGACGACGCCCGGCGCAGGTTGAGGCTTGGTGGCCTGGCTGACGACATTGGTGTCCAGCAAGAACCCAGCTCCAGGGAAAGCACGGATCAAAGATCAACCTCGCGCCCGGTTCCGGGGAGACGCACGGGCTCGAACTCCTCGATCTTCGGCGCCGCCTCGAAGGTGGACCAGCCGCTCCGCACCGCTGTCTCGTCCTCTCGAAACTGAGAAGCGTCCAGTATGACCACGGCAGGTTGCCCGCGCCGGGTCACGAGCTGGGGTTGGCCTGCTTGGGCACGGCGCACGAGGTCCGAGAACTGGGCCTTCGCGTCTTCCAACTTCCAAATCTTGGGTTTGACGGTCATAGGGCGCCCCCTCCTGGTCAGCTAACCAGATCGTAACACGGCAGCCCACCCGCCCCCTCCTCAACCCGCCGGGTCCTGAGAGCGGACAGGCACCTCCGCGTGTCCTTGATTTTTCATTCACGCGGTACACTGCCCCTCGTCATGAATGCCAAGGTCATTGTGGTCACGTCGGGCAAGGGGGGCGTGGGAAAGACCACGACCACCGCGAACATCGGCGCGGCGCTCGCCCGCTTAGGGGAAAAGGTCGTCGTGATCGACGTGGACGTGGGGTTGCGCAACCTCGACGTGGTGATGGGGCTCGAATCGAGGGTGGTCTTCGACCTGATCGACGTGATCGAGGGCAAGTGCCGCCTCTCGCAGGCCCTGATCCGCGACAAGCGGGTGGAGACGCTCTACCTCCTGCCCGCCTCGCAGACGCGCGACAAGGAGGCGCTGAACGCCGAGGTCTTCCGCGCGGCGGTGCGCCAACTGATCGAAGAAGAGGGCTTCGACCGGGTGCTGATCGACTCGCCCGCCGGGATTGAGTCGGGCTTCAAGACCGCCGCCGCCCCCGCCGAGGGAGCCCTGGTGGTCGTGAACCCGGAGGTCTCCTCGGTGCGCGACGCCGACCGCATCATCGGGCTGCTCGAAGCCCAGCAGATTCGGGAAATCCGGCTGGTGATCAACCGGCTGCGGCCCAAGATGGTCGCCAGCGGCAACATGCTTTCTGAGGCGGACGTGCTCGAAATCCTGGGGGTCAAGCCCATCGGCGTGATTCCCGAGGACGAGGGCATCCTGGTGAGCACGAACGTGGGCGAGCCCGCCGTGCTGGGCAAGACGAAGGCGGGGACGGCCTTTATGGACACTGCCCGGCGCCTCAAGGGGGAGGACGTGCCGTACCCGAACCTGGAGGAAAACCGGGGCTTCATCGCCATGCTGCGCCGTCTGTTCGGGGGGGCCTGACATGTTCTCGTGGCTCCGGGGCAAGCGCAGCAAGGAGACCCTCAAGGACCGCCTCGAACTCGTCCTCGCCTACGACCGCGCGCAGATTCCGCCCGGCAAGGTGGACGCCCTGCGCAACGATCTGCTGGAGGTCGTGCGGCGCTACTTCCCGGCGGGCAACAGCAACGTGGAGGTCGAGCAGCGCGGTGATCAGGTCGTGCTGACGGCCAGCATCGCGCTCGACGAGAGGCCGGAGAACGCGGGACGACCGGGGCGCTGAGCCTGGGGGAGGGCGGGGGCCGAGGGCACACGCTCCTCGGCCCCCTCGCCTTTCACCTCCCCGCCCCTACGGCTGAGTAGCCTGGAGGGGTGATCCGGCCATGAACCTGAAGTACGACCTGCGCTTCCCCCTGGTGGTCGCCGCCCTGCTGGTCGTCGGCCTGATGACGGTGAGCACGGCGGCGCTGAGCCCGAGGGCCGCACCCGGCATCTTTTCCAAGCAGGTGATCGGGGTCGTCCTCGCCGCCGTCCCGGTGGCCCTGCTGTGGTGGGCGGGGCGGGACCGGGCCTACCGCGCCGCGCCGTACCTCTACGCGGGGGCGCTCCTGCTCCAGGCGAGCACCTTCGTCATCGGCAAGGAGGTGAACGGGCAGCAGAATTGGATCGTGGTGGGCCCAGTGCAGTTCCAGCCGCTCGAACTCCTCAAGTTCGCCCTGATCCTGATGCTGCCCGTCGTACTGCGCAATGGGTATCAGGGGGCGAAGACGTACGCGGCGGCCCTGGCGGTCTTCCTCCCCGCCCTCGCGCTGGTGGTGTTGCAGGACTTCGGGGGGGCGCTCGTGCTCGGCGTGATGTTCGGGGTGATGATGCTGGCCGCCCGGGTGCCGTGGTGGCACGCGCTGCTGGCGGTGGTCGCCCTGGGGGTGGCCTTTCCGACCCTGGTCTACCCGCACCTGGAGCCGTACCAGCAAAAGCGGCTCACCATCTTCCTCGATCCCTACCAGGAACCCAGGGGCGCGGGGTATCAGGTCATCCAAAGCACCATCGCGGTCGGATCGGGTGGGGTGCAGGGCAAGGGGTACAGGCAGGGGTCGCAGTCGCACAACGGCTTCCTGCCCGAGGCGCACACCGACTTCGCCTTCTCCTCGTGGGCGGAGGAACAGGGGCTCGTGGGCGGGCTCGCCGTTCTCGTGCTGTACGGAGCGCTGTTCTGGCGGCTGTCGGGCATGGCCGCCGAGTCGCCGCGCTTGCAGGACCAGATTCTCTTCGCGGGGGTGCTGGGGCAGCTCGGGGCGCAGGTGCTTGAAAACGTGGGGGCGGCGCTGGGCCTGTTGCCGCTGACGGGCGTGACCCTGCCCCTGATCAGCTACGGCCTGAGCAGCCTGGTCACGACCCTCGCCACGCTGGGGCTCGCGTACGTGGTGTACCGGGACAGGTACGGCGGGGGGGTCTGTGAGCCGGGATAGGGAAGCACAAACGGTCAGGCGCTTCCCGTTCCCCCGGCTTACGCTGACGGGGCATGGCGACTTCAGGGGGCAAAGACCGGGCGGCGGCGCTCCTCGCCCTGCTGCTGGGCGAACTCGGGGAGGTGCGGCGGGGCGAGGACGTGGCGCGCGGGGTCAACCTCAGCCGCTCGCACGCGGCGCGGCTCTTCCGGGCGCGCTTCGGGGAGAGTCCGGCGGCCTTTCGCCGTCGGCTGACGCTGGAACGGGCGGCGTGGACGCTGCGGCACACGGCGGGCAGCGTGACGCAGATTGCGCTGGAGGCGGGCTTCGACTCCCTGGAGGGCTTCACGCGCGCCTTTTCCCGCGCCTACGGCACCTCGCCGAGCCTGTACCGCCGGGTGGGCCTGCGTTCTCACGTCCTCCCTTCCCCTGACGGCATTCACTTTCAGTCCCTGGGGGTCGCCCTGCGGACGGAGGATCATATGGACCTGCTCGACCACCTGCTCGCCTTCGACGAGGCGTTCGTCCGTCAGGCCCTCGCACACGCCCGCGCCCTGCCGGGCCGAGCACTCGACACGCCGTTGGGGGAGGCGCAACCCCTGAGCTTCGAGGCGCCCGACCGCACGCTGCGCGACCTCCTCGACAAGTTGGTCATGAACAAGGAGGTCTGGGTGGCGGCGGTGCGTGGCGGCGAGTTGCCCACCGAGAACCGGGACCGCACCCCGGACGGGTTAGAAGCGCGGGTGAACGTCGCCTTTCCCGCCTTCCGCGCCCTCGCCCGGGAGGTGCAGGCGGAGGGCCGGTGGCGGCAGACCTTCGTGGACGCCCTGTGCGAGCCGCCCGAGGTCTTTCCCTACGGCGGGATGCTCGCCCACGTCCTCACCGTGGACGCGCACCGCCGCCACCTCCTGAGCGCGTGGCTGTGGCGGCTGGGGGGGCGGCTGGACGCCGATCCCATGCTGTTCGGCAGTCTGCCCACTCCGCCCCGGGGCCAGGTTGTCTCGGCGGAGGAGCGGGCATGAGCGGTCCACTCGCGGGTCAGGTCGCCCTGGTCACCGGGGCCTCGCGCGGGTTGGGGCGCGCCACTGCGCTGGAACTTGCGGCGGCGGGCGCCCACGTGATCGTGACGGCCCGCAGCACGCGGGGGCACAGTACGCAGGTGACGCTGCCCCAGACGACGGTTGACGACACGGCAGACGCCATCCGCGCGGCAGGTGGTCAGGCTACGCCGCTGAGGTGCGACCACACCGACCCCGCGCAGGTCGAGGCCGTCATCCGGCACATCGCGGACGCGCACGGGCGGCTGGACGTGCTGGTGAACAACGCCTGGGGCGCGCACGACGGGGACGTGGGCGGCAGCGCCCCGGAGCTCTGGGACGAACCCCTGGAACAACTGCGGAACATGCTGCTGGCGGGGGCCTACAGCGATTACGTCACCAGCCTGCTGGCGTTGAAACACGTCCTGGCCGGGCAGGGGCGCGGCCTGATCGTCTCCACCACCTGGCACACCGACGAGCCGCCGGGCTGGGTGCCCTACGAGGTCAGCAAGGCGGCGAAAAACCGCCTCGTCTACGCTCTCGGGCACCAGTTGCGTGACCGGGGGATCGCGGTGGTCGGGGTCGCGCCCGGGTGGATGCGCACCGAGATCATGCTCCAGCACCACACCGAGCAGGAACTCGCCGGGCAGACCGAGACGCCCCACTACGCCGCCCGGGGCATCGTCGCCCTGGCCGGCGATCCCCAGGTTTCCCGGCACACCGGGCGCATTCTCAACGTGGGTGAGCTGGCGGACCTCTACGGTGTGACCGATCTGGACGGCACGCAGCCTCAGTGGTACGCCCGTCACTTGGAAGGGCGCGCGGGCGGCTGAGTGCAGAGGAGTGTCCTCTTCCGGTAACGTGTTCCATGCGCTTCATCGGCCTCGACCTCGCCTGGTCCGCCCGTAACCCCACGGGTGGCACCGTCATCGAGGGGGGCGCAGGAGGCGGGCGGCTCCTGGACACAGCTCTCCTCTCGGACGACGCGAGCGTCCTCGCCTTCGTGGAGGCCCACGCCGGGGAGGGTCCGGCCATCGTCGCCATTGACGCGCCGCTCACCGTCCCCAACGTCACCGGGCGCCGCCTTGCCGAGGCGGAGGTCGGGGCCGTGTTCGGACGCTTCCAGGCGTCGGCCCACCCCACCAACCGCACCCGGCTGGCCGACGCGGCGGGCGTCGTTCGGGGAGAGGCGCTGACACAGGGTCTAGAGGCGCGCGGCTTCGTCCACGACCCCCGAATTCCGGCTGGAAAACCCGTTCGCCGAGTTGTTGAGGTCTATCCGCACCCGGCGACGGTCGCCCTCTTCGGACTGAGCCGCACCCTCAAGTACAAGAACAAGGGACAGGCGCGCGAGGTGATGGACGCCGCCTGGATCAGCCTGCACCCCCACCTCGCTGCGCTGGAACACGCCGACCCGCCGCTGACCGGGCTCGACGCCCACCTCTCCGTGAACCCCGCCGCCCTGCGTGGCCGCGCCCTCAAGAACCACGAGGACCGCACCGACGCCATCCTCTGCGCCTACATCGCCCTGTACGCCCACCGCTGGGGTCTGGAACGGAGCGAGGTGCTGGGCACGCTGGAGGGCGGCTACATCTTCACGCCGACCCTGCCCGAACGCTGGAACGCCTCCCGGGCCGTGGAGGTCTCCCCGTGACTTTGCCCGACGTCGCCTTCGAGCCGGACTCCCGAGCGGACTGGCGGGTATGGCTCGAAGCCCGCCACGACACGGAAAAGGGCGTGTGGCTCGTGCTGCGCAAGAAGTCGGCGGGTCCAGTCAACCTCAGCGGGGACGACGCGGTGGAAGAGGCCCTCTGCTTCGGCTGGATCGACTCCAAGCCGCGCAAGCTCGACGGGGCACGCTCCATGCTGTATATCGCCCCCCGCAAGCCCGGCAGCGGTTGGAGTGCCGTCAATAAAGCCCGGGTGGAGCGGATGCAGGCGGCGGGCCTGATGACTCCGGCGGGACAGGCGAAGATCGACGCGGCTATCGGGGACGGCTCGTGGACCCTCCTCGACGCGGTGGACGCGCTGGAGGTGCCGACCGACCTGGAGGCAGCGCTGGCGGAGGAAGGCGCACGCGAGCAATGGGACGCCTTCCCCCGCAGCGCGAGGCGGGGCATCCTCGAATGGATCGCGCAGGCGAAGACCGCCGCCACCCGCGAGAAACGGGTGCGCGAGACGGCGACGCTGGCGGCGCGGGGCGAACGGGCGAACCAGTGGCGACGGGGAGCACGGTGACCGCCGAGGAGATCATCCGCCTGCTGGGCCTGGAACCTCACCCGGAAGGCGGGCACTACGTCCAGATTCACTCCGACGCGCGGGAGGTGGACGGGCGGCCCGTGTGCACCTCGATCTATTTCCTGCTGCGGGCGGGCGAGGTCTCGCACTGGCACCGGGTGGACGCCACCGAGGTCTGGTGCCACCACGCGGGGGCGGCGGTGGAGCTGGCGCTCTGGGAGGGGAGCGAGGTTCGCCGTCTGCGCCTGGGACCCGACCTCGCGGGCGGTGAGCGGCCCCAGGGGATCGTGCCCGCCGACGCGTGGCAGAGCGCGCGTTCCCTGGGCGAGTGGAGCCTGGTGGGCTGCGTGGTGGCGCCGGGCTTCCGCTTCGGCGGCTTCGAGCTCGCCCCGCCCGGCTGGACACCGCCTGTCTGACGCGTTTTCTCCGCCTCCGCCTTAACCACCCCTGAATCTGACGGGCCCCTTACCCGCGAGTCGCTAGATTGGGCCGCATGGAATACCGCAACCTCGGCAAGAGCGGCCTCAAGGTCTCGGAGGTCTCTCTGGGCGGCTGGGTCACCTTCGGGCAGACCGTGAACGACCAGAGCATGGTGCGCGACATCGTGATGAAGGCCTACGAGGAAGGCGTGAACTTCTTCGACCAGGCCGACGTGTACGCCCGCGGCAAGTCCGAGGAGCTGATGGGAGCCACGTTGCGCGAGCTGCCCCGCCACACGCTCGTCATTTCCTCCAAGGTCTTCTGGCCGATGAGCGACGACGTGAACGACCGCGGCCTCTCGCGCAAGCACATCCTGGAGAGCATCGACGGGAGCCTGAAGCGTCTGGGCACCGACTACCTCGACATCTACTTCGCCCACCGCTACGACGAGACGGTCCCGATGGAGGAGATCGTGATGGCCTTCGATCAGGTCGTCCGCGACGGCAAGGCGCTGTACTGGGGCACGTCCATGTGGCCCGCCGCCCGCATCGCCCAGGCGGTCGAGTTCGCCAAGGCCCACGGCCTGCACGCCCCCGTCACCGAGCAGCCCGAATACTCCATGCTGCGGCGCGACCGGGTGGAGAAGGAAATCCTGCCCTACACCGAGGAGGCGGGCGTCGGCCTCGTCGTGTGGAGCCCGCTGGCGATGGGTCTGCTGACCGGCAAGTACGATCAGGGCCGTCCCGAGGGCGCGCGCCTGAGCGACAACGAGAACTGGGGCAAGAATTTCCTGACGGAAGAGAACATCCAGAAGGTCCGCGACCTCAAGCCCATCGCCGACGGTCTGGGCGTGACCCGCGCCCAGCTCGCCATCGCCTGGCTCCTGCGCCAGAAGGGCGTGAGCAGCGTCATCACCGGGGCCACGCGGGTCGAGCAGATCGAGGAGACCGTGAAGGCGGCGGGCGTGAAGATGGACGCGGACGCGCTGGGGCGGATCGACGACATCCTGAACCGCTAGGTGTAGGCGAACGGGGCAGGGGGTGGGGGAAGGGTCCCGTCCCCTGCTTGGTTTGCCGCGCTGGCGGGGAACAGCCCGGTCTCTCGATGAGGCCGCAGGAGCTACGCTGTTTCTCCCATGACCCCCTGCTCCCTCTGCCAGCCCACTCTCGGCCCCATCATCGCCGAGGGGGAACACTGGCGAGTCGTCCTTAACCGCAACCAGAACCTGCTCGGCAAGCTAATGCTCGTGCTGCGCCGTCACGAGGAGCGGGTGTCCGAGCTGCGCCCTGACGAGTGGGCGGAGTTGCACCTGGACATGCGGCGTACCGAGCGGGCGCTCACTACGCTCCTGCAACCCGACCACTTCAACTTCCTGTTCTTGCGGAACCAGGACCGGCACGTTCACCTGCATGTCGTTCCCCGATACGCGGCGGTGCGGCTTTTCCAGTCGCTCGCTTTCGAGGACCCGGACTACCCGGCGCACTACGCGGTTCCCTCGCCGGTTCGGTACCTCGCGGACGAGCGTCAGGAGGCGTTGGCCGCTGCGCTCAGGGAAGCATACGAGCGGAGGGCATGAGGGCACGGGGAACCTTCTCCTCCTGGCCCTTTGCAACTTCCGACGCACGCCCCTCCCACCCCTGCCCTCTATCCTGACGGGATGGCGGCCATCGAGACGCGGGAACTGCGCAAGGTCTACCGGGGGCGGGCGGTCGTGGACGGCCTGAACCTCACGGTGGGGGAGGGGGAGGTCTTCGGCTTCCTGGGCCCCAACGGGGCGGGCAAGAGCACGACCGTCAAGATGCTCCTCGGCCTCGTCCACCCCACGGGCGGGGAGGTGCGGGTCCTCGGCGGGCGGCCCTTCGACCCGGCGGTGCGGGCCCGGCTGGGCTTCCTGCCCGAGCAGTTCCGCTTCCAGACGTGGATGACGGCCCAGGAGTTCCTGCGCTTCCACGGACGGCTGGCGGGGTTGAGGGCAGACGAGGTTCAGGCCCGCGTGCCGCAGGTGCTCGAAACGGTGGGGCTGGGTGGGCGCGGCGGCGAGGCGATGAGCGGCTACTCGAAGGGGATGCTTCAGCGCGCGGGCCTCGCGGCGGCGATCCTGGCCCGGCCCCGCCTCGTCTTTCTGGACGAGCCGACCTCGGCCCTCGACCCCATCGGGCGCGTCGAGGTGCGGGAGATCATCGAGCGGCTCAAGGCCGAGGGCGTGGCCGTCTTCCTGAATTCGCACCTGCTGTCGGAGGTCGAGCAGGTGTGCGACCGGGTGGCCTTTGTCAAGGCCGGGCGGGTGCTGCGGCAGGGCACGATGCGCGACCTTCAGGGTGGCGTCCTTCCCGTGGACCTGCGGGTGGATCACCTCTCGCCGGGGCTGCTGAGCGCGCTGAGGGGGCTCGGCGAGGTCCGGCACATCGACACGAACACCCCGGGCCGCGCGGACGTGGAGCTGTGGCTGGAGCGGGAGGAGGCGTTGCCCGCCCTCGCGGACGCCGTTCACGCCCACCGCGCCCGGCTCTACGCACTCTCGCCCCGGCGCCCGGACCTGGAGACGATGTTCCTCGAACTCATCGAGGATACGCCGGAAGCCGCCCGCGCCCCCCGCACCCCGGAGGCGGCCCGTGCGTAATGTCCTCCTGATCGCCGAACTCAGCCTGCGCGAGGCGGTCCGCAAGCGGCTGGTAATCGTGCTGCTGCTCCTCACCGCCGCCTTCGTGGGCTTTTACCTCTACGGCATCGTGCGGCTGGAGCAGACCCTCGACCAGCGGGCCGCTGACCTCGGGCTCGACGGTCGCAGCGTGTATGGGGCGGCGAACGCGCCCGTCATGTACGCCACGCTGTTCGGGATGTACCTCGTCTTTTTCCTGGGGTCGCTGATGGCCGTGCTCTCCACCGTGGGGGCGGTCAGCGGGGACGTGGAGAGCGGCGTCATGCAGAGCGTGATCGCGCGGCCCATCACCCGGGCGCAGCTCGTGTTCGGGCGTTGGGTGGGCTTCACGCTGGTGAACGTGGGGTACGTCGCCCTGATCAGCGGGGCGCTGCTGTGGGGCATCCGGCTCATCACGGGCTTCGTGCCGCCCGCGCCGCTGCCCGCCGTGGGGCTGATCCTGCTCGCCATCGCCCTGATCACGGCGCTGACGGTCCTGGGAAGCACCCTGTTCACCACGCTGGCGAACGGCATCGGCGTCTTCGTGCTGTACGGGGTGGGCTTCGCGGGGGGCATCCTCAGCACCATCGGCTCCTTCGCGGACAGCCCCACGCTGACCTCCCTCGGGCGCCTCGCCAACACCTTGATGCCCACCAACTCGCTGTGGCTGGGCGCGAGCTACCACCTCCAGCCCGAGGTGCTGCGGCAACTGGGGCAGGCGGCGCGGGGGGCCAACCCCTTTTTCGGAAGCGAGCCCCTCGCACCGGGGTTGATCGTGTGGGCGTGCGCCCTCGCCGTGCTGGCGGTTGCCGCCGGGATGTGGCACTTCAGCCGCCGGGATCTCTAGCGGGATTGACCCAGGAGCGCCGTCAGGCTGAGAGGAGCGAAGCGTTTCGTTTCGGGAAGAGGAGACACTTCACCTTTTAGAGGTGACCGCTCTAAAGGTTTGGAAAGGCTCAGAGCTCGGCCTCCTCGGGCGGGAGGGGCACCGCGCGCCAGTTCGCCTCCGCCGTGTCGTCGTTGCCCTGGCGGCCCGGCCCGGCGGTGTCGTGGCAGGTAAAGCTCATCAGGGGCCAGCTCACCCGGCCCCCTCGCAGGTTCATCACGTACCTGCCGTGCTGGGCCGCTCCGGGAACGCGTCCCGTGCTGCTCCGGTACTGCACCTCCAGCCGCTCGCCCGGGCCGACCTCGGGCAGGCTCGAGTCCGTGACGACGCCCTCGAAGGCGCGCTCCGGGTCGTGGACCTCGCCGCGCCACGCGCCGCGCAACTCGATCACCGCGGTTCCGGAGTTCCAGTTCTCCTGAGTCATGCCCCAGGGAAGCCCACGGGCTCGTGAAGGGGATGTGACCGCCCGGGCTTTTCTAGACACGACGGGGGGCCAGCGACGGGTGGGTCGCTGGCCCCTGGAGCGCGCGGGTCAGGCTAGAGGTCGAGGGGATCGGGCATCTCGGTGGCGGCCCGGCCTTCTTCCTTGCGGTGCTCGTTGATAAAGCCCTTCTCGCGGGCCGGGAGGTTGCCCTGGCTGGCGGTCGAGTCGCCGAGGTCGGGCCGCTCGTCGCTGTGCTCGACGGTGGGATTGGGGCTGGTCGGGATATTCGCGTCGCGGTCGGTCATGGGTCTCCTTATTCCTTCTCGTGGGGGCGGGGCATGGCGTCGGGGATGGTGGGCTCGGTGCCCGGGGTCGTCGTGACCACCACGACCCTGGGGCCCAGCTCTGGGTCGGGCTGCCGAGCGGCGGGGAGCAGGTCGGTGGGGTGTTCCGGGGCCGCCTCGCCGCTCTCCGGGTGGTCTCCGCCCAGCTCGCGCATCAGCCGTTCGCGGGCGCCGATCTCGTCGTCCACCCGGCGGATGTCGTCGCGGATGCCCTGGAGGATGCCCACGTCGGCTCCTGCGTGGTACGAGCGGCCTAAGCGCGCGTAGAGCAGGTCGAGTTCGCGGGTGAGCTGGAAGACCTCCAGGCGCAGCCGCGCGACCTGCGCGACCTCCTCGCCCCGGCGCTGCACCCGCCCGGCCCCCCGGCGCACGCTGTTCAGAAGGTTGTCCAGCATGGCGTGATTCTCGCCCCCCCTCCCGGAAGGCGGGTGAGCGGGCGTTAAAGAAGGGTCGCGCCCACCGTTTCACGCTCCACGGGCTCGGCGAGCAGGTGCGCGAGGGCCAGGGGAATCGCCGCGTCCCAACCCTGTGGGTGGCAGGCGGCGGGGTAGGGCACAGGAGGGCCGTCCTCCCGGGGGAAGCCCGCGAACAGCTCGCTCAGGCGGTGATCGGTCGCCCAGCGCGCCGCGTCGAAGAGGGCCCGGGTGACCTGCCGCGCTTCCTCGTGCAGCCCGTAGCGCTCAAACCCCAGCGCCGCGACCGCCGTGTCGTGCGGCCACACGCTGCCGTTGTGGTAGGACACGGGGTTGAAGCGAATCTCGTTCACCCCCAGCGTGCGGATGCCCCAGCCGCTCCACAGCTCGTCTCCCAGGGCGGTGCGGGCCACCTGCTCGGCGTACTCGGGCGGGATGATCCCCGTCCAGAGCGTGTGCGCCGGGTTCGACACGAGGACGCGCAGAGGCCGCTTGTCCCCGTTCAGGCCGTGGACGTAGTAGCCGCGCTCGGGCCACCAGAAGGCGCGCTGGAAGGTCTCGCGCAGGCTTGCGGCCCGCCCCTCCCACTCCGCCCCTCTTTCCGGTTCGCCCAGTTCGCGGTACATCCGGGCGGCGGCGAGGTAGGCCGCGTAGGCGTACCCCTGCACCTCGATCACGGCGACGTGACCGCTCACGTCCACCCCGCCTTCCGTGAAGGTGGAGTCGCCGCTGTCCTTCCACACCGCGTTCGTGATGCCGCCGGGGTCGGGGGTGTACTCGATCAGGCCGTCGCCGTCCGGGTCACCCAGGGTGGTCAGCCACTCCAGCGCGGCCTCCCAGTTCGGGCGCAGCTCACGGGCGAGGTCGGGGCGCTTCTGGCTCAGCTCACCCACCAGCCACACGAAAAGGGGTGTGGCGTCGGCGGTCGCGTAGTAGGGGCGGTGCGGCGTGCGGCCCAGCCGGGTGAGCTCGCCCACCCGCTCCTCGTGCATAATCTTGCCGGGCTCCTCCAGCGTGGCCGGGTCGTGCTTCCTCCCCTGCCGCGCGGCCAGGAAGCGGGCGACGGTCACGGCGAGGTCCGGGTGCTGTTCGTGCACGAGAAGGGCGATGATCAGGCTGTCGCGGCCAAAGGGGGCTACGAACCACGGCAGCCCCGCCGCCGGGAAGGGGCCGAAGTCGGTGTGGAAGCTCAGGCTGCGCAGGTCCTGCACGCTGCGCTCGACCACCTGCGCGTCGAGGGGGTCGGGCAGCGTGACGGGCGGGCGCAGGGCCGCGTACTCGCGGGCAAGGGCGTCCGGGTCGCCGGGAGTGGGCTCCTCGTCCCCCTGGAGGGGAAAGACGCTCACCCGAATCTCGGTGTCCCCGGTGATCTCCCAGACGAGCGCCCCGCCGTCCCAACTCGGCGCCGGGCTCGCCCGCACGAGCGTCCGGCAGCGCAACCCGTCCCGGGCCGTGTAGCTGAACTCCACTCCGCCCGGCGTCTCGCGCGCCTCCACCTCCCGCGCGCCGAGCTTGCCCGGCCAGCCGCGCACCTCGAACATGTCGAGGAAGTCCGCGCCGAGCTCCAGGCTCAGGCGGTGGGTGCCGGGCTCGTACAGGGTGACCCGCAGGTGGTCGCGCAGCTCGGTCCCGGTGACGGTGAGGTCGCGGGTGATCCCGACCCGCATGGTGTAGCCCACGTTGGGGTTCGCCGCCTGCTCGTGGAGCCAGAAGGGCCAGCGCTCGTGCAGGACGAGGTGCTGCGGGGGCTGGCCGTCCAGCCTCCAGGCGTAGCGGGAGAGGTATCGGGTGTCGCGGCGGTACAGGCCCCCCTCCTCGCCGACAGCCTGGTAGTGGCGGTTGCCGACGAGGTAGAGGTCGTTTTCCTTGAGGACGGTGCGGGTGCTCAGCATGGGGGTCTTTCTGGGGTGGGGGAGAGGAGGATGGAAAGGAGAAGCTTACCCCTTGACGGCACTGTCGGCCCCGGTGTCCACGAAGTAACGCTGGAAGATCACGAAGACGATGATGACGGGAATGGCGCTGAGAACGGCGCCCGCCAGGATCAGGCCGTAATCGCCCTGCCCGCCGTAGGCCTGCCGGAAGCTGGAGAGGCCCACCGTCAGCGTGAAGTTGGTGTTCTCGCGCAGCAGCACCACCGGCCAGAAGAAGTCGTTCCACGCCCCCTGGAACTGGGTGATCGCCAGCGCGATGAGGGCCGGGCCCGCCTGCGGCAGCATCACCCGCCAGAAGGTCGTGAAGGGCCCCGCCCCGTCGATGGAGGCGGACTCCTCCAGCTCGCGCGGCATCCCCTCGAAAAACTGCTTCATCAGGAAGACGCCGCCCGCCGCGACCAGCCCCTGAAGCCACAGGCCCCAGAGGTTGAGCAGCCCCAGGTCGCGCAGCAGCACGTAATTGCTCACCAGGTTCACCTGCGCGGGCACCATCTGCACGAACAGCACGCCCAAGATGAAGATCAGGCCCTTGCCGGGGAAGTTCAGCCGCGCCAGCGCGTACCCGGCCAGCGAGCAGAACACGATGGCCGCCACGACCCGCAGCAGGGCGTACAGGAAGGAGTTGCTCACCCAGCGCAGGAAGAGGCTGCGGCCACTCTGCGGGTCGGTCGTCTCGTTAAAGGCCCGGCGGTAGTTGTTGAAGGTGTACCCCAGGATGCCGGGGGTCACGTTGCGGTAGGCGAACGAGCGGTCGAAATTCTGCCGGTCGCTGGGCGGCAGGGTGCTGCCCACGATGCTCTGCCCGCGCTGCACGTCCACCTGAAGCGGCGTGCGCTGGATCACCGGGCCGCGCAGGTAGTAGGTGCCGTTCGCCCGCACGAGTTCGACCAGTTGCGTCTCGCTGAGGTCGAACTGGCGCTGCTGAGCCTCGGGGGTGTCGAGCGTGACCCGGACGCGCTGCCCGCCAGGCAGGAGGGCGGTCAGGTCATTGCCCACCTGCGGGCCGATCTTGGCGCGGACCACCTCGCCCTGCTGCCGGGTCAGGGGCGGGTAGGTGACCGTGACCCGGTAGGAGCGCACCTCGCCCGCCCCGCCCGTCTGCACGGTCCGGAGCTGCGCGTAGTCTCGCGCCTGGGCCTGCCGGGCGAGCGCGACGAGGCTCTGCGGCTGGTACGGAAAGAGCGAGGCGGCGGGCGGGTCCTGCGGTGCGTCTGCGGGAGAACGCACCGACACGTCGAAGCTCACCGAGCGGCCCGGCACCAGGCCCCCGTTCCAGCCGTCCGCGCCGCCCTGCACGCCGAGGTTGTACGCGGTGGAGATGTAGCGCGGGGTGAGCTGCGGGATGATCAAGCGGGGCGGGTACTCGTTGGGGTTGTCCTTGAAGCTGCTGACCGTGCCCAGCAGGAAGGGCCCGATGAAGAACAGGCTCATCACCAGCATGAACAGGTACAGCCAGCCCGCCCGCGCCCAGCGGCGCCGCGCCAGCCAGCGGTCCTGCTCCTGGGCCGACCCGAACCGGGCAGGCGGAGACGGAACGGTCGAGGTGGTCATTGCGCCTCCGGGGCCACGAAGAATCTGCGCTGGAGAAAGACCATCAGCAGGATGATCAGCGCCAGGATGATCGCCGCCGCCGCCGCCATGTTCACGGGCGCGGCCCCCGACTTGAAGGTGTTGGTGTACACGTAGTAGGCCAGCGTGATCAGCGTCTCCTGGGGCGCCGCGCTTCCAATCACCGCCACCTGGTCGAACATCTGCATCGTGCCGATCAGGCTGATGGTCACCACGTAAAAGGTCACCGGGCGCAGCATGGGCACCGTCACCCGCAGCAGCTTCTGGGCGGGCGTCGCCCCGTCGATGTCGGCGGCCTCGTACAGCGCGGCGGGGATATTCTGGAGTCCCGCCAGGAAGAACAGCATGAGCGTCGGAATGGTCGTGAAGGTGTTCATGATGACGACCACGAGGAGCGGCATACTCAGCACCCGCACGCCCCCGATGCTCAGCCACGAGTCCGAGAAGTACTGGAAGTCGTAGGGCTGCACGTCGCGGGCCCCGACGACGCCCAGCACGTTCAGGCCCAGGGTGACGGCCAGGGCGATCAGCGCACTCATCGCCGCCAGCGCCGGGTCAAACCATTTCGCGGGCAGCCTGCGGGACCGCTCGAACAGCACCTGCGCGACCTGCACGAGGGCCATCACACCCAGGAAGGTCAGGATCAGCGGCAGGTACGTCAGCCACTGGGTGATCAGGTAGTTGACCACCCCGCGCCGCTGAAACAGCCACAGGAAGATCAGGGTGATGACCACCGAACTCGTGATGCTGGGCATGTACCACGCCGAACGGAAAAAGGACTGACCCTTGATTTTGTTGTTCAGGGCCACGGCCATCAGGAGCGAGCCAATGGTTTGCAGCACCGTCACCAGGATCGAGAACACCAGCGTATTCGCCAGCGCCCGCTGAAAGAGCGAGTCGCCCAGCACGTCCAGGTACGGTTTGATGCCGATGACCCGGGCGTCGTTGAACAGGTTGAAGTCGGTGAACGAGTAATAGATCGCCCGGGCGAAGGCGTAGAAGAAGAACACCAGGATGGTGATCAGAAACGGCGCCAGGAACAGGAGTGCGGTGGCGGTCTGACCTTTTCGGAACATGGGGGCCTCCCACCGGAAGGAGAGGGGGCCGGGAGAGAAGGTGCGGCGTTCTCCCGGCCCCGCGAGTCTCAGGGCCTTATCGGCTCTGGAGGGTCGCCATGTCCTGCTGCGCCTTTCTCAGCGCGTTGGCGGCACTCTGCTGCCCGCTCAGCGCGGCGGCCAGCGCGGCGTTGATCGGCTTGGCCCAGTCCGGCCCCTTGGGCCCGAAGGTGTAGGGGGCGACGTTGCCGTCCGACGCGCCCGCGAAGACGGCGGCGGCGTTCTGGGCCTCGGGGGTGTTGCGCTTGAACAGCGCGTTGTTCGACAGCGCCGTGCGGCTGGGGATGGCGATGCCCTGCTCCAGCACGTACTGCTGCACCTGCGGGCCCGTCAGGATGTTCAGGACTTTGAGGGCGTTGGCGCGGTTTTTGCTGTTCGCGTTCACGGCCCAGCCTACGGTGTAGATGAAGTTGCCGCGCTTGCCGGTGCGGTCGGCCTTGGGCATCAGGGCGGTGCCGTACTTCAGGTTGGGGGCGTTGTCCTTGAGGAAGCCGGTGATCCAGTTGCCCTCGATGGCGACGGCGACCTTGCCGGTGCCCAGGCAGCCGCCCGACCAATCCTGCGAAATCTCGCTGGGCTGGATGCCCACCTTGTCCTTCGTCAGGCCGGTGTACCAGTTGAAGGCCGCCTGGAACGCCGGGTCGAGCAGGTTGGTCTTGCCGTTCGCGCCGAACTGCTTCCAGCCCGCGCCGATGGCAAAGGCCCCCATGCGCGCGTAGTCGGGCGCGAGGCAGATGCCGTAGTAGTCGCTGCCCAGCGCCTTTTTGAGGTTGGTCAGCTTGGTGGTCAGGCTGCTCCAGGTGTCGTTGTTGTTGGGATACGCAACCTTGGCCTCGTCGAAGAGGTCCTTGTTGTAGACCAGCGTCAGGGTGTTGAAATCCTTGGGGATGGCGTAGACCCTGCCGTTCCGGGTGAAGGCGTTGGTCAGGCTCCTGACGAAGGGGGAGGTGTTGACCTGGCCGGTCAGGGGCAGCACCTTGCCCGTGGCGATGTAGGTGTCGAGCGTCTCCCCGGGCAGGTAGAACAGGTCGCCCGCCGAGCCGGAGGCCAGCAACGTGGTCAGGCCCTGGTTGTAGTCGCCCTGGAGGGCTTGGTACGTCACGGTGACGCCCCTCAGTTGGGGCCGGACGAAGCGGTTGATCATCTCCGGGTAGATGGTGTTGTCCTGCCCCGCGTACCCGTTGATCTTGATGGCGCTCTGGGCGGCGGCGCTGGACGCGAGGACGGCGAGGCTGACGAGCAGGGCGTGTTTCATACTTCTCCTCCGGAAAGGGGCGCGCGTGCCACGGGGGACACGGTCGCGCCGGGGGTCAGGTGAACGGGGATGAATTCGCCACGGGGTGAGAGCCCCGAGATGGCCTCGCTGACGAGTTGGAGAGCGGTCGAAGCGATGAGGGGGATGTTCTGCACCACGGTGGTCAGCCGGATGTTGAGCGGCACCTCCGGCAGGCCGTCGAAGCCCACCACGGAAACGTCCCCCGGCACGCGGACGCCCAGGTCCTCCAGGGCGGCGATGGCCCCGGTGGCGCTCTCGTCGCTCTGGGCGAAGAGGCCGGTGAAGCGCGCGCCCTCCTCCCAGGCCCGGCGGACGGCGCGGTAGCCGCCGAGGACGGTGAAGTCGCTGGGCAACGACCCCACCCGCGCCCCCGCCCCCCGTGCCGTCCCCACGAAGCCCCGCTCCCGGTCCTGGGCCACCTGGCTGGTTCCCTCGCCGAGGTACATCAGGTCGCGGTGCCCGGCCTGAAGCAGGTGCCGCGCCGCGAGGGCCCCGCCCTCCTCGTCGTGGGGGGCGACCCAGAAGAAGTCGGGGTGGTGGCCGATCAACACGGAGGGCACGCCCGCCCGCCGCAGGAAGTCGAGCCGACGGTCCTCGTCCTGCTGCGCGTGCATCACCAGGACCGCCGTGGGCAGGTGGGGCAGGTTCCACACCTCGGTCCGCAGCCCCACGAGCTGCACGCCTTGCAGGGCGGTGTGGCTCTCCAGCGCCTCACGGAACAGGACGTAGTACGGGTGGAGCATCGGGTCGTCCCGGTCCAGCAGCAGCCCCAGCGTCTGCCCCTTGCGCCAGCTCAGGTGCCGGGCGGCGGGGTCGGGGCTGTACCCCATCCGCTGCATGACCTCCTGCACCCGCTCGCGCGTGCCCGCCGCGACGGTGGTGTGCCCGTTGAGCACGCGGCTCACGGTGCCCTTGCTCACGCCCGCCGCAACGGCGATGTCGTTGATGGTGGGACGCGGGAGCAGATCGGTCATGGAAACACCTCGTCGGGAGTCGGCCTTTCTGTAACCGGTTACAGACTCGCCGGACAAGGACACCCAAGGCTGCCCCAGCGGAGATTTTGTAATCGGTTACAAGCCCATTCTGCACCTCTGCCCGGAGTTGTCAAGGCGTGCTGGTGTGTAGGGGAGCGTGCTGCCTCCGGTCCTCGTCAGGCACTCCTCTCAATCCTTCTGTGGGCCCTCGGCGAGGAGGCGGAAGGCGCCCTCCAGGGTCACCGAACTGTTCTCGCCGACCAAGACCCGGAACTCGCCCGGCTCCAGCCTGGGGGTTCCCGTCTCGTCGGAGAAGCTCAGGTCGTCTGCCGTCAGGGTAAAGGCCACCTGCCGACAGGCGCCGGGCTCCAGCGCGACCCGCTCGAATCCTCTCAGCTCCCGGACCGGACGGGTGCGGCTGGCGACCACATCCCGCAGGTAGAGCTGGGCCACCGTCTCGCCCGCCCGCTCGCCCACGTTCTTCACCGCGACGGTGACGCGGACGGGCTGCCCCAGGGGAACCTCCGGGTCCACCCACAGGTTAGAGAACTCGAAGCGTGTGTAGCTCAGCCCAAAGCCGAAGGGGAAGAGGGGCGAGTCCCGCTCGTCACTCAGCCGGTAGGCCTGTGGGAAGGTCGCCAGGGGGCGGCCCGTCGGCTTGAAGCTGTAGTGAGCCGGAAGCTGCCCGGTCTGGCGCGGGAGGCTGACCGGGAGGTGCCCGCTGGGGTTGACCAAGCCGTACAGAATTTCGGCTACGGCCTCACCGCCGCAGACGCCCGGGTGCCAGGCGAGCAGCACCGCCTCCGAGGCGCGCACGACCCGGGTGAGGACCAACGGGCGGCCAGAGAAGACGACGGTCACGACCCGAACCCCGAGGGCGTGCAGCGCCTCCAGCATCTCCGGTTGCCCGGCGGGCAGATCCAGGCTGGCGACGCTGTGGTCCTCGCCGCTGCGGGTGGGTGTCTCACCGAGGGCCACGATCACGACATCGGTTTGCCGCGCCCAGTCCAGCGCCTCGTCGATGTTGGCGGTGTGCCAGACCTCGTGCGGGCCGGGGTGGACTTTCCGCACGGCCTCCAGCAGCGTGGGCACGTCCCCCGCCTCGCCGTCGAGGGTCCAGGTGCCGAAGAGTTGCCCGCGCCAGGTGGCCGCCGCCCCGAACACGCCCACCCGGATTCCGGCCCCCAGCGGCAGGAGGTCGCCCCGGTTCTGGAGGAGGACCGGGCTGCGGCGGGCGAGGTCCAGCGTCGCGGCGCGGTGCTCGGGGGTGAACTGCACCCGGGCCGCCTCGCCCTCGTCCACGTAGGGCCGCTCGAACAGCCCCAGTCTGAACTTGAGGGTCAGGACGCGCCTCACCGCCTCGTCCAGCCTCTCCGGGGGCACCCGTCCGGCCCGAATCAGCCCAGGCAGGTGGTCACGGTAAAGACCGCTCACCATGTCCACGTCGTTGCCCGCCAGGAACGCCTGCCGGGCGGCCTCCTTCCCGTCCCCGGCAACCCCGTGGCGGGTAAGTTCCAGCACGCCCTCCCAGTCGGTGACGAGCACGCCCCCGAAGCCCAGGTCGTCCCGCAGGATGCGGCGCAGCAGGTCGGGGCTGGCGGCGACGGGCAGGCCGTTCAGGTCGCAAAAGGCGCTCATGACGCTCGCCACGCCCGCCCGCACCGCCGCGCGGAAGGAGGGGAGGTGGACGTTGTGCAGGGTGTAGGCGCTCACCTCCAGCGTGTTGTAGTCCCGCCCGCCCTCGACCGCGCCGTAGCCGACGAAATGCTTGGCGCAGGCGGCCACGTGCTCCCCATCGCCGAGGTCGTCCCCTTGGTAACCACGTACGGCGGCCTCGGCGAGACGGGCGGCGAGGTAGGGGTCCTCGCCGAAACTCTCCGCGATCCGGCCCCAACGTCCGTCGCGCGCAATGTCGAGCATAGGGGTGAAGACCCAGGTGATGCCGTCCGCCCGCGCCTCCCGCGCCGCGACCTCCGCGCAGCGCCGGACGTGTTCGGGGGACCAACTGGCCGCCTGCCCCAGCGGGATGGGCGCGACCGTCCGGTGCCCGTGGATCACGTCCCGGGCGAACAGCAGGGGGATGCCCAGGCGCGACTCCTTGACGGCGACCCGTTGCAGCCGGTTCAAGGTGGCGGCCCGCACCCGCTCCTGCCGATCGTTGCCCGCGGTGGCGCTGCTGGCGACGATGGCGCTCCCCACCCGGCCCAGGCGGATGTCGGCGGCGTCCGCGTCCCCCAGGTTGTGACCCTGGTGGAACTGCCCGACCTTCTCCTCCAGGGTCATCCGGGCGAGCAGGGCCTCGACCCTCTTCGCCACCGCCGCCCGCGAGGTCCGCCCGTCTGCCCCCGGGTACTCGTCTCGTTCTCCACGTTCTGCCGTCACCGGGCCATTCTGGTCGAACGGGGCGGGGAACCTCGCGGGCGAGCCCGGTTCCACCGACTGACTCATCCCTCGGGGCTGAGCCTTCTTCCCACTCCCGGCGGCGGTAGATTGAAGCCACATGAACGCAGCCGAAACGCGCGCCCTCCTTGAGGCGCTGAGAACAGCCCTGGCCCGGGGTCAGGGGGCGGCCCTCGCCACCGTCGTCGGGGTGCGGGGCAGCGCCTACCGCCGCGAGGGGACCCGGATGCTCGTCCTCGACGACGGGGCGCAGGTCTGTATGCTCTCCGGCGGCTGCCTGGAGGCCGAGGTGGTCGAGGTGGCACTGGAGGTCATCCGCACCGGCGAGCCCGCCCTGACCCACTACGACCTCTCGGAGGACGCGACCTGGGGCCTGGGCATCGGCTGCGGGGGCAGCGTGGACGTGCGGGTCGAGCGGGTGGACCCCGGCGACCCGGTGACTGCCGCGTGGCTGGGGGCACTGGAGGAGGGCCGCGCCGCCGTCCTCGCGGTGCCGCTCAATGGGGAGGGGCGGCTCCTCGTCACCCCGGACGGAGAGGAGGTGGGCCGCCTGCCCGACCCCGCCCTCCACGCCTTCGCCGCCCTGGCCGCCCGCGCGCGGTTGAGCCTGCGCGAGCCGCGCGCCGTGACCCTCGCGGCCCCGGACGGCTCGCCCATCTTCTTCGACGTGAGCGTGCCGCCCCCCGAACTGGTGATCTACGGGGCGGGCCACGACGCCCAGCCGCTCGCCGCGCAGGCGCACGCGCTGGGGTACACCGTCCACGTCATCGACCCCCGCCCCGCGTACCTGACGCCGGGCCGCTTCCCCGGGGCCACGCTCCACTCCCTCGCCCCCGAGGACCTGTCCGCCTTCACCCCCGGCGAGCGCGCCCACCTGATCGTGATGAACCACCACCTCGACCGCGACCGGGTGTGCCTCGCCCATGCGCTGCGCTCGGGGGCGCCGTACGTCGGCATCCTGGGTCCCCGCTCCCGCGCCGAGGACCTCTTGCGGGCGCTGGAGGCGGAGGGGGTCACCCTCACCCCGGAGCAGCTCGCCCGGCTGCGTTCCCCGATAGGCCTGCGCCTAGGGGCCGAGGCGCCCGAGGAGGTCGCCCTGAGCATCCTCGGGGAACTGATGGCGTGGCGGCGCGGGTACGACGGCGGCTTCCTGAGCGGGCACGCGGGGCGCATCCACGACTCGGGGACGCACGCCCCTGCCCCAGCGACTCTCGGCGCGTCCGTCCACACGGGGACGGATTGACAGCCGGAAAGGTCCCGGACCGCCCGTTTCGCCGCGGCGCCGCCTTATCTTGAGAGCATGGCCCGCCGACCCCCGCCTGCGTCACGCCTCGCCCGGCCCCTGTGGGTGGCGCTGGGCTTCGTGCTGACCGGGCTGGGGGTGCTGGGGCTGATCCTGCCGGGCCTGCCCGGAACGGTCTGGTTCATCCTGGCGGCGGCCTGTTTCGCGCGGGGCAATCCCAAGTGGGAGGCGTGGCTGCTCTCCCGGCCCGTGATCGGCGAACTCGTGCGCGACTACCGGGCGGGGCGCGGCATGCCGCCCCGGGCGAAGTGGATCGCCTGCACCTGCATCGCCGTGGCGGTGGGCTTCAGCCTGCCGCGCATCCCGGTGCTCGCCGGTCAGGTCGCGTGGGTGCTCGTGGGCGCGGCGGGCATCCTCTACATCACCCTGCGCGTGCCGACGCGCCGACCTTGAGGGGCACGGCCTCCCTGCTGGGACTCGCCGCCGCACTCGGGGCCGGGGCGCTGGCGACCCACGTCCGCATCCGCCGCAGCGCGGAGCGCTACCCGCCGCGCGGGCGCGTGCTCGACCTCCCCGACGGTCCCACCCACGTCATCGAGGGGGGCGACCCCGCCGCGCCCCCCACCGTCCTGATCCACGGGAGCGACGGGGTGGCCCTCGACTGGCCCGTCTCGCCGCTGTGGGGAGCGCTCGGCCCGCGCGCGCGGCTGATCGCCCCCGACCGACCCGGGCACGGCCACACGCCCGTCCCTGTCGGCTCGCCTGTCACGGTGGAGGTCAACGTGCGGCGGCTCGCCCAACTCCTGGACGCCGTGGACGTGCGCGAGCCCGTCACCCTACTGGGGCACTCCTATGGGGCGGCGGTCGCGCTCGCCTTCGCCGCCGCGTTTCCGGGGCGGGTGCGCTCCCTCGTGCTGTTCTCGCCCACCGCCTTCCCCGTGCGCGGCCTGACCCGGCCCCTGGCGTACGTGCCGCTCGTGCCCGGACTGGAGGCGCTGCTGACCCGGGTGCTGTTGCTGCCGCTGGGCCGCCTCGTCGCCCGGGTGGAGGGGGCGCGCGCCTTCCACCCCCACCCCATCCCGCCCACCTGGCACGCGATGATGCTCGCCTTCTCCCGGCGCCGGGCACAGGTTCACGCCCTCGCCTGGGAAAACCGCACCTTCGCCCGCGAACTCACCCGGCTCGTTCCGCACTATCCCCGCCTGTGTGTGCCCACCACGGTCATCGCCGGGGCGCACGACCGCCTCACACCTGCTGAGCTCCACGCCGTCCCCCTCGCCCGCGCCCTGCCCCGGGCCACCCTGCGGGTTCTCCACGACGGCGGGCATCAACTCCACTGGACCCACCCGGAGGAGATCGCCCGCGCCGTGCTGGACGCTGGCAGAGGCTGACGGGACGGGCGTTCCCTTCGTCTCCTGCGTTCCTTTGACCCCCTCCCCCCGGCACTAGACTCGGCGCATGTTGGAAGGCGTTCTGAACCGTCTGGGCGAGTACGGCAACCCGCTGCCGCGCTTCGCGGCGCCCCGCTGCCTGCTCGAACGTCAGGCGGTCGGAGGGTGCGACGCCTGCCACACCACCTGCCCCCACGGCGCGATTCAGCTCGGCCCCCTGGGGAACAGCATCCAGATCGACCCCGCCCTCTGCACGGGCTGCGGCCTGTGCGTGCAGGTCTGCCCCTCGGGTGCCCTGGAGTACGACCTGACCCCCACCCTTCAGACGGTGCGCGACGCGGGGCAGGCCGGGGAGGCCACCCTCACGTGCTCGCAAAGCGGCGCGGGTGGCCCCACCCTGCCCTGCCTGGGCCGCGTGACCCCCGCCGTGGTCGCCGCCGCCGGGGCCTGGGGCACGCCCCTGACCCTAATTCACGGTGGGTGCTCCGTCTGCCCGGTCGGTGCCCCCGACGTACCGGGGCGGGTAGAACGGGTGGTCGAGGAGGCCAACCACCTGCGTGAGGCGACCGGGCGGCCCGCCGAGGCCACCGTGCGCCCCGCCACCCCGGAGGACCAGGATCGGGCCGTGCGCGTCTCGCGCCGCGGAGCCTTCGCCACCTTCCTGCGCGCGGGGCGGCAGCAGGTCGCCCAGGCCATCCCCGAGCGGCCCCTCCCCTTCGTGGACTGGAGCGTCCCGGGGGAGCGCACCCCCGAGGAGTGGCGCTGGCGCGCCCGGTCCCTCAAGCCCGACCCCGCCCCCGACGCGGGTGTCTTCTGGCCCGCGCCGTTGGTGGACGACTCCTGCATCGACTGCCCGGTGTGCTCGAATGTCTGCCCTACCGAGGCGATCACCCGCGAACTCAAGCCGGAAGGCGGCGTGCGGCTCCTCCTCAACCTCTCCGCCTGCACGGGCTGCATGGCCTGCGTGCGCTCCTGCCCGCCGGACGCGATGCACCCGCAGGAAGAATGGCTCCCCGCCGCCTTCCACGCGCCGATCCTGATTCGGGAGAGCGACTCGGTGATGTAGGGAAGTGCGTGAGGAGAGATGGGGCTTGGGGTGTGGAGGGGCGTTGGGGGGCGCTTGCGGTCACCCCCTCCCAGCCTCCCCCCTCAAGGGGGAGGAGTTAAAAGCGCTAAGAGCTTTCGCTTTTTAAAACGTCAATCTGGATGTCCCATCAGTGGCAGAGGGTGAACGCGCCAGGCCACAACCACGTCGGCTCGCGCAGCGAGACGGTGGGCCCGCAGATGGGACGCGACAAGATCAAACCTTGCGTTCAGAAAAACCCGACCCCCCACGCCCTCCCTCTGTACCTGCCCAGCGCAGCGCCGCTCCCCCTGCCCCCTCGGGGGGTAGGGGGCTGGGGGGTGGGGGCAAACCTTGGCAAGATACCCTGCCCCCCTCCACCACCCCCACGCCGACCGTAACCCCTCTCCCCGCCCACCCCTTCCCACGCGTCCTACACTGAGACACGTGTTCCCCGCCCGCTCCCCCTACGCCCGCCTGGAGGCGTTCCTGCGGGACATCCTGGGCGGCGGAGCGGCCCTGCTCCACGAGGAGCAGGAGGCCCCCCCTCGCACCCTGAGCACCGCCGCCCTCGGCTGGTCCGACGCCGTTTCCCGCGGCTTCGGCTTCCCCGAGGTCTTCAGCCACCAGGCCGAAACCTACCGCCTGATGCAAGGCGGCAAACACGTCATCGTGACCACGCCGACCGCCAGCGGCAAGACCGGCGCCTTCTTCCCCGCGGTCTTCGAGCGGCTAGAGCGCGATCCGCAGGCGACCGCCCTCTTCGTCTACCCCCTCGTCGCCCTCGGCCAGGACCAGCGCGACAAGCTCGCCGCCTTCCAGGCGCGGGGGGCTTTCGACTGGGAGATCGGCGCGTTCCAGGGCACGGCCCAGCCGAACGAAGTCTTCCGCCCCGGCGTGCGGATGGTGACTGCCACCCCCGACAAGCTCCACTGGTCCCTGACCCAGCCCCGCGTGCGCGAGTTCCTGTCCCGCCTGTCTTTCATCGTGCTCGACGAGGCGCACACTTACCGGGGGGGTTTTGGCAGCGAGGTCGCCGGGATGCTGCGGCGGCTGCTCGACCTCGCGCGGGCGCTGGGCGCGAGTCCCCAGGTCGTGCTGAGTCCCGCCACCATCGGCAACCCCGCCGAGTTCGCCCGGGAGCTGGTCGGGGTGGACGCCGTGCAGGTGGGCGAGTCGGGTGCCGCCCGGCACGGCAAACGCTACTACCTCGCCGATCACCGCGGGCAGCCCCGCCGCTTCTGGGACGCGGTGGTGAGCGCGAGCGTGGCCCACCGCCTCAAGGTGCTCGCCTTCTTCCGGGGCCGCTCGCGGGCCGCCCGGCTGTACTCGACCTACCGCGCCCAGCCCCTCTATCAGCGCCACACCCACCTCTACATGGCCGGGACCTCCGACCGTGAGGGCCGCCTCACCGAGTTCCGCCGCGCGAGCAGCGGGGTTATGTTCGCCACCAACGCCCTCGAAGCCGGGGTGGACATCGGTGACCTGGAGGTCGTGATCATCGACGGTTACCCCGGCTCGCGGATGGCCTTTCGGCAGATGGCGGGCCGGGCCGGGCGGGTGGCGCCGGGCCTGGTCCTCTACCTCCCCGCGCTGAACGAGCAGGGCGTGCCGCAGCCCGTGGACGCCTTCTACTCCAACGCCGGGAACTTCCGCGAACTCGTCACCGGGCCCATCGAAAAGGCGGTAGTGGAGGCGAACAACCCGTACCTCTCCCCCCGGCACCGCGAGCGCGCGAACGAGGAGTTCAAGGCGGCGGGCCTCCCCGCCGAGGTGAGCCGCGGCCCCAAATACTGGAACCTGCGCGGCGAGGGCAGCGCCAAATTTGCCGTCGTAGAGGAAGCCGACTGGGAGGTCAAGGGTCCGCGCGCCTTCGACACGCCGCTCGAATCGCCCAGCCAGCACTACGCCCTCACGGAAAAGCACGAGGGGGCGGTGTTCACCCTCGACGGGCAGGGGTACAAGGTCACCCGCTGGCAGGACCACCCGGCGGGAACGGCGATCCTCGCCCAGCGCTTCGACGCGGCCAACCTCTTCACGCGCGGGCTGTACTCCATCGAGGTCAGCCCCACCCGCATGGGCGAGTGGGTGCGGCGTGGGGCGCTGGCCTACCGCCACGGGGAGGTCACCATCCGCCGCCGCTACACCGGCTACATGATGATGCGTCAGGTCTTCGAGCGCGTCTGCACCGGCTGCGACCGCGAGCCGGGGCCCACCGAGCGGGTGTGCCGCACCTGCGGAAGCCGCATCCAGGACCGGATGCAGGACCACAAGCTCTCCGAACACCTGTACGACGAGCCGCTCGAACTCCCCCCCTTCCGCACCTCCGCCCTGGAGATCGGGGTGGACGCCCGCGCGACCGAGCACCCCACGGCGGTCGCCCACACCCTCAAACATCTCCTGCAAAAGGTCACGCCTGAGCGCGTCGCCTGCGACGAGAACGACCTCGCCGGGGCTTTCCGGACGGACCGGGACAACTACTTTTTCCTGTACGACGACTGGCTGGGCGGCCTTGGCGTGTCGCGCCGCGCCTTCGAGAACCTCGACGACCTGCTGCGCCGGGCACTGGACCTCACCGCGAAGACCTGTTGCAAGGAGGCGCACGGCTGCTACGAGTGCATCGCGGTGAGCCGCTGCTTCGCCCCCTTCCTGGCGAGCGGGGAGCGCCGCCCCACCGACAAGCATGCCACCCGCGCCTTCCTCCAGGACCTGCTGGGCGTCCAGCCCGCCGCCGAGCCGGAACCGGACGCCGCCACCCTCCCCGAGGCCCCCGCCCTGCCGCCCTCCTGGCCGCTTCAGGCGCGCGAACTCCTCGACCTCCAGGGCCTCAGTTTGCCCGAGGTCAGCGCCCGCCTGGGCATCCCCAGCCGCGAGATACAGCGGGCGGTGAGCACGACCGAGCCGCTGCGGGTGTGCCACGCCAAGTTCGGGGAGGGCGTCTTGCTTCAGGGCTTCGGGCAGGGCGAGCGGCGGGAGGTGCTGGTGTACTTCCCGGGCGTCGGCCAGAAACGGTTGCTGCTCCAGTACGCGGGCCTGACCGTCATCGAGAAGCCCAGCCCGGTGGCCCAGGGCTAAGCGGCGGTTGACCCTCCCGCGCGGGCGCGGCTATACTCCACTCCGCCCGCCGTGCGGGTGAGCCGTTGGGGCATTGTGTAATGGCAGCACAGCAGTCTTTGGAACTGTTAGTCAAGGTTCGAGTCCTTGTGCCCCAGCCAGCAAAGGCAGGAAGAGGCGGAGTCCACCCCGGATTCCGCCGTCTTCTTTTTCGGTGAGACGTGCCGCTGAGCCAGATGAAAACGGCGTCAGCCGTCCTCACGTCCAGTCAGGTGAGCTTCACCCGGAGTCAGGCGGGCGGGACTACGGTGGGTTCAGCCAGGCCACTGAAAATCCCGCGCCGGACGCTTCCGGCGCGGCGGTGGTCCCGACCGGAGGAATGCCATGAAGAAGCCCGCCATCCTGACCGTCTTCGCCGCCGCCCTGCTTCTTCCCCTTGCCGCGCCCGCCCAGGCCACGCCCCGGCTGAGCACCCAGAGCATCATCGTCAACCCGGTGCCCACCACGCTCGCGGCGCAGGTGTGGGTGGACCGTGACCCCAGCGGCTCGTACACGCCCAATTACCGCATCGGCGACTCCATCCGCGTGTCGGTGCGCGTGAACGAGGACGCCTATGTCTACCTCTTCTCGGTCGACCCGAGCGGCAGCGTGGATCAGGTCCTCCCCAACCGTCTGGGGGGCGGCAACTACGTCCGCGCGGGTGAAATCCGCTCCTTCCCGCAGGCGGGCGACAGCTTCACGTACTCCGTGGGCGGCACCCCCGGCCTGAACAAGGTGCTCGTCGTCGCCAGCCGCCGCCAGCTCAACCTCTCGGAACTCAGCTCCTTCAAGGCGGGCGAGCCCTTCGCCACCGTCAAGCCCACCGTCAACTCCCCCCAGCGTCTCGCCCAGGCCCTGAGCATCGTGGTTAACCCCGTGACGCCCACCCCCACCCAGCCCTCCGTTCCTCAGCAGGACTGGATCAGCGACACCGCCACCTTCAACGCCACCTACTGAGCATCGAGACGACGGGGCGGGCATCCTCCGGGGTGCCCGTCCTTCGTTCAGCGGGTGAGGATGTAAAAAGCCCGTTCCCCCTCCCGCGCGAGGTCAGTGACGGCATAGCCCTGGGCCAGATACGTGCCCAGCACCTCACGCAGGGCGTACCTCCAGGCGAGGCGGACGGGTTCGGACAGTGCCTCGGCGTGGACGGGGACTTCCGCGAGGAGACGCGGCCCGGCCAGATCGAGACGGGGACGACCCGGCCCTTCTCCTGCGCTCTCCAGCGCCACCTCTCCGTCAGGGGACGACGTGGCCTTCTCGGCGTGGGGCGCGGTCAGGTCCCACTCGATCATCAGACGGTCGGCGGGGAAGGCAGTCTCCCGGTTCTCTCCCAGCGCGTACCAGTCGGGGTGGTATCTGATCGCCCGCGCTCCCAGCTTCCCCAGGTTGAGCCGGGCGTTGCGTGTCACCAGGGGGTCGAAGGTCCAGGTCATCCGCGTCAACCCCTGCGCGAGCACCCTCTCCCGCTGCGCCAGCTTCAAGGCGACGGCGGCCCCGCTGCCCCGCCACTCCGGGGCGACGGCGAGGAGGTGCGAGTGGTGCCAGAGCTGCCCGTCCCTCCACGCTGGAAAGCCGTAAGCGAGACCAAAGGGAACGGCACTTTCCTCGTCCCCAGCGGGATAGGCCCCCAACACGACCGCGCCCGTGTGCGTCCCGATGCGGAGCATGGTGGCAGGCAGCACCTCGCGGTCGGCGTAGCTCCACGCCCGCACCTGCACGTCCTCCAGCGCCCGCATCTCCCAGGGATCGGTCGCGTCCCGGATGACGAAGGAGCGTAGCGTCAAGCCCGGTGCTCCTCTTCCAACTCGGCCACCCGCGCGACGAATTCCCGGTTCAGCGTCACGCCGATGCCGGGACCCTGGGGAACGGGCATCAGACCATTTACCGCCTCCAGGGGCTCGTTCACCACGTCCGTCTCCCAGTAGCGGCTCGCGCTGCTCGTGTCCCCCGGCAGGGCAAAATTCGGCAGGGTCGAGAGGTGGACGTTGTGCGCGCGGCCCACGCCGCTCTCCAACATTCCGCCGCACCAGACGGGCGCCCCGAAGGCCTGCGCCACGTCGTGTACCCGCCGCGCCTCCGCGTGTCCGCCGACCCGCGAGACCTTGAGGTTGATCACGCGCCCCGCCCCGAGACTCAATCCCTTGCGGGCGTCGGCGGCACTCGTCACGCTCTCGTCGAGGCACAACGGAGTGCGCAGGCGGCGCTGCAACTCGGCGTGGTCCACGAGGTCGTCCCAGGCGAGGGGCTGCTCGATGTAGGTCAGGTCGAACTCGTCCAGCGCCGCGAGCCGCCCCGAGTCCGCCAGCGTATAGGCGCTGTTCGCGTCCACGGTGAGGCGGATGTCGGGGAAAGCCTCCCGCGCGGCGCGCACGGGCTGCACGTCCCAGCCCGGCTTGATCTTGAGCTTGATGCGGCGGTAGCCCTGCTCCACGTGCCGCCGCACGACCTCCACCGTCGCCGCCTCGTCCGCCTGGATGCCCAGGCTCACGCCCACCTCCACCTCGGTCTTGTGTCCGCCCAGCAGCGTCCCCAGCGGCGCGCCGAGGGTGCGCGCCCACAGGTCCCACGCGGCCATCTCCACCATCGCCCGCGCCATGCGGTTGCCCCGGAAGGTGCCCAGCGCCGCCTCCACCGCCTCCGGGTTGGCGAAGGTGCGGCCCAGGACGCGCGGCAAGAAGACCTCGCGCAGCAGATGCAGTGCCCCGGCGATGGTCTCCTCGCGGTACATCGGTGCGAATTCCATCGTCCCCTCGGCGAGGCCCTGCACTCCGTCCCCGTGGAGCACGAGCAGGGGAATCAGTTTCTCCGTCTGCACCCCGAAGCTCGTCTCGAAACGGAAGTTGAGCGGCAGGCGCACGAGCAGGAGTTCAGCGGCCTCGATTCGGAACATGGCCTCAGTATGCCCAGCCAAGCCCGCGGGGAGGCATGAACGCAGGAGGGCTGGTGGCTCAGGAAGGGAGTTGACAACTGCTAGGGGAGCGGGTATCTTTTCTGAGCCTCAAGCGAGGTGGGACGCATGACAGGTGAAGAGAAGCGAGAGCAGGGCCACCCGACAGGGAGGTGCACGCGGTTCTCCGTGAGGAGGACTCCAGACGTGTGAGGAGCTGAGGCTCCACAAGCCAAGCGCAAGCTTGGATTAACCATATCAACAGTGCCCGCGAGGGCAGTGCTGAACGACTCAATGGAGAGTTTGATCCTGGCTCAGGGTGAACGCTGGCGGCGTGCTTAAGACATGCAAGTCGAACGCAGGGTCTTCGGGCTCTGAGTGGCGCACGGGTGAGTAACG